>JAYRTJ010000008.1:0-63024 GCA_041919675.1 Rhodospirillaceae bacterium
GGATGAGCACGCCCAGGTCGCGCAATTTCGCGAGGCTGCGCCCCGCGACATAGTGGAAGCGCTCGTCACGTTCCATGTGAAGGCTAAGCTGCAGCACGGGAACATCCGCGTCCGGGAAAATATGCCGGAGCACCGACCACGCGCCGTGATCGAGACCCCACTGCTCGTCGTCGAGATTGACGGTGATATCCGTGAGGCGCGCCTTGATCTCCGCGGCGAGCGCGGGATCGCCGGGCGCGGGATACCGCACGTCGAACAGCGGTTTGGGAAAACCGTAGAAGTCGTGGATGGTGCGCGGCTGGGCCTGGTGCGTGATCCAGGTGCCTTCCGTCATCCAGTGGGCCGAGACGCAAAGGATCGCGCGGGGGCGCGCGAGCTTGCGGCCCAGGTCCTGAAGCGTGCGCGTATATTCATTGTCCGCGATCGCATTCATCGGAGAGCCGTGGCCGATGAACAAAACGGGCGCGCGCATGGCTACTTCACCCGTTCGATCAGCGCTTGCGCGGCGGCGGGCGCGCGCTCCTTGGCGCCGGAGATGAAATAGACAAAAGCGTCGCCGTTCTTCGCCCAGGTTTTGGCGCGTTTGGCCCAGGCGTCGAGTTCGGCGGGTTTATATCCGGTTTTGACGCTGGGTTTGGTGCGCATGAGGCGCGCATAGGTGAAGTCGGCCGTCTGTTCCTCGATCTCGGGAAAGTCGTCGTCGTCGGCGTAAACGATGGCCGCGTTGTACTTGCGGGCGAGATCGTAGAAGCGCTCATCCTGGAACGTGGGGCTGCGCACCTCGAGGGCGTGGCGCAGCGGCAGGCCGCCGATCTCCGGCGGCAGCAGTTTCAGGAAGCCTTCGAAGTCGACCGGGTCGAACGTCTTCGTGCCCATGAACTGCCAATTGATGGGACCGAGGCGGTCCTTGAGTTCGCTGAGACCTTGGGTGAGGAAGCGCATGACGGACTCGCCGGCATCGGCGAGCACACGCCGGTTGGTGCAAAAGCGCGACGCCTTCACCGCGAAGACAAAACCGTCCGGGGTCTCCTCGCGCCACTTGGCCCAGGTGGCCGGCTTGAAGGAGGAATAATAGGTGCCGTTGATTTCGAGGGAGGTCAGCGCGCGGCTGGCAAATTCCAGCTCCTTCTTCTGGGAAAGGCCCTTGGGATAAAAAATCCCGCGCCAGGGTTCGAAGGTCCAGCCGCCGATGCCCACAAGGACCCGGGAGGCGGTCTTGGGCGTATTTTTGACGGCTTTCTGGGCCGGTTTTTTGGTCGGGCGTTTAGCCATGGCGGACCTCCGGACGAAGGGCGTCACCTTACACACAGAAAGCTAGGGAAGTCAGAGGGTTAAATGGGGTCAAAGTCGAGGCCGGAAATGGAGTCTGACCCCAAATTCCCCCAATTGCAGGGCAGCCCTCCAATTATATACATAGCATATAATATCATATGATTTGTATAAGGACGGCCTGAAATGAGGGTCTGGAGCCAAAGCGCATGAGCGCCCCGAAGAACTTTCCCGTCGTCATGGACGTGTATGAGCTGTCGCGCACCATGCGGCAGTACCTGAGCCGCGCGACCCGCAGCCTGGGCTTCACCCAGGAGCAATGGCGCGCGCTATGGCACCTGTCGCGCAACGAGGGCCTCACCCAGACCAATCTGGCCAGCCTGCTCGAAGTGCAGCCGATCTCGCTGACGCGCGCCCTCGACCGCCTGGCCGAGCAGGACCTGATCGAGCGCCGCCCGTCCCCGAATGACCGGCGCGCCACGCAAGTTTACCTCACCGAGAACGCCCGGCCGGTGATCGCGAAGCTGACCGGGATCCTCGATGAGTTCCGCGCCACCGCCATCGCCGGCCTGACCGGCGAAGAACTCGCGCAAGCGTCGGACCTCCTGAAACGCATGCGCGCCAACCTCGATAAACAAGACACCACCGTCAGCGTCGCCTAGGACCCATGACCATGAACGCCAACACGAATACCCAGACCCAATCCGCGATGACTTCGGGGCCGGAGAAGAAGAGCGGCCTGCGCCGCCTCCTTCTCCTGGGCATTCCGCTCGCCGTCATCCTGATCGGCGGCGGGCTCTATCTCGCGGGCGGGCGTTTCGTCTCGACCGACAACGCTTATGTGAAGGCCGACATCGCCTCCTTGTCGCCGGAGATCTCGGGCAATGTGCTGCAGGTGCTGGTGGCCGACAATCAGAAGGTCACCAGGGGCCAGCCGCTGCTGACCATCGACGCGACCAACTACAAAGTCGGCCTCGCCGGCGCCGAAGCGCAGATGCGCGCCGCCGCCGCGAGCGTCGAGAGCGCGAAGGCGCGCTACCGGCAGAAGGAAGAATCCATCGCCCTGATGCAGACCAACGTGAAGTTCGCCGAGCGCGAATTCCAGCGTCAGTCTCAATTGGCGAAGGCCAACTATGTCGCGGCCGCGAAGCTCGACCAGGCGCAACACGAGTTGGAATCCGCGCGCCGGAACCTGCGCCTCCTGCAGCAGGAGAAAGCCGAGATCCTCGCGACGCTGGAAGGCAACCCGGACATCCGGCCGGAAGACCATTCTTCCTATCAGCAGGCCCTGGTGGGACGTGAAAGCGCGCAGCTGTTCGTCGAGCGCGCGACGCTGATCGCGCCGTTCGACGGCATCGTGAGCCAGGTCCCGAAGGTGGGCGACTTCGCGCGCACCGGGGCGCCGATCATGTCCCTGGTGTCGACCTCGGGCGTGTGGGTGGAGGCGAACTTCAAGGAAACGGATCTCACCCAAATGAAAGCCGGCCAGCCGGTGGACATCGAAGTCGACACATATCCGGGCCGTGAATTCCACGGCAAGGTGTCGAGCATCAGCCAGGCGACCGGCGCCGAATTCTCGGTGCTGCCGGCGCAGAACTCGAGCGGCAACTGGGTGAAGGTGGTGCAACGCATCCCCGTTCGCATCGCCTTTGACGATCCGGCCAACGGCCCGACGCTGCGCGCCGGCATGAGCGTGATCGCGGAAGTCGATACCGGCGCCCGCCGCGCGTCCCACTGGTTCGGGGCGCAGGCGGGCGACCGCACGCAGGCGCCGTAAAGGCCGCGTTAGGATCGGATCGGCGCCATGGCGCAGATGTATGAGTATTTCAACGCTCATCCCGGCCGCCGTTCGGCGCTGGTGATCGTCGTCACCCTGGCGATGATCATGCAGACCCTGGACGCGACCATCGCCAACGTCGCCCTGCCGCACATGCAAAGCAGCATGAGCGCCGCGCAGGACCAGATCAGCTGGGTGCTGACCTCGTACATGATCGCGTCCGCGATCGGGATGTCGCTGACGGGATTCTTGGCCTCGCGCTTCGGCACCAAGAACCTGCTGATCGGTTCTATCGTCGGCTTCACCGCCGCCTCGATGCTGTGCGGCATCGCGCAGACCTTGCCCGAGATGATCATGTTCCGCGTCGCGCAAGGGCTATTCGGCGCGGGCCTTCTGCCGCTGTCCCAGTCGATCATGCTCGATGTGTTTCCGCGCGAGAAACAAGGCCCCGCCATGGCGATCTGGGGCATGGGCGTGATGCTGGGCCCGATCCTGGGCCCCACCCTCGGCGGCTATCTCACCGAATATTATAACTGGCGCTGGATCTTCTTCATCAACGCGCCGCTCGGCGTGATCAGCACCCTGAGCGTCATGGCGCTGCTGCCGGAGACGCCGCCGAATAAACAGACCTATTTCGACTTCCTGGGCTTCGGATTGCTTGCGATCGCGCTGACGTCGTTCCAGCTGATGCTGGACCGCGGTGAAACGCAGGACTGGTTCCAGTCCTATGAGATCATCCTGGAAGCCTCGGCGGCGGCGCTGTCGTTCTACGCCTTCATCGTCCACGTCCTCACCACCGACAAACCCTTCATCACCCTCAGCCTGTTCCGCGACCTGAACTACAGCGTGAGCATGGTGATCGGCGCGGCCTTTGGGGTCACGCTGTTCGCGACCATGACCCTGATGCCGCTGATGCTGCAGAACCTGATGCACTATTCCGTCATCGATACCGGCTTTGTGCTGATGCCGCGCGGCATCGGAACCATGTTCGCGATGGCGCTGGTCGGACGGATCGTCACCAAGCTGGACGCGCGCCTGATCATGTTCTTCGGCTTAGCCCTGACCGCGGCCGCGCTTTGGCACATGTCCACCTGGACGATGGATGTGTCGAGCTTCGAGATGATCGCGACGGGCGTCTTGCAGGGCGTGGGCATCGGCTTCCTGTTCCCGCCGCTCTCGATGATCGCCTACATGACGCTGCCGCCGCACCTGCGTACGGAAGCCGCCGCGTTCTTCAGCCTGACGCGCAACATGGGTTCGAGCGTGGGGATTTCCGTGATGATCGCGCTGGTGGCGCAGAACACGCAGATCAATCACGCAAGCCTGGCCGAATACATCACCCCGTTCAGCCGCGCCCTGCAGGCCCTCGTGCCCGAAGCCGGCTGGTCGACCGGCGCCGCATCGGGAATCGCGCATCTCAACGGCGAGATCACGCGCCAGGCGATGATGATCTCGTACCTGAACGACTACCGCCTGATGGCCTATGCGATCGTCTTGGTGATGCCGCTGATTTTCCTGCTGCGCGTGCCCGCACGCGGCCCGGCGCCGCCGCGCCAGCCCGCGATGGCGGCGGCCGAGCACTAACGCCTGGTGCGGATCCCGACGTAAACGCCCCGGTGGTGCTTGATATTCTCGGGGTCCATCAACGTATCGTGGATGTCGCCGACGATATCGTACTGTTCGATGACAAGGTCGAACCCCGCGTCCTGAAGCAATTGCAGGAGCGCCTCCTTGGTGGGCCAGAAGCTGCGCTGGTTGGTCCAGGACGCCCACTTCATCTGTTCGAGCTGGTCGACCGTCCCGCCGTTGTGTTCGCGGTACCAGCGGCCCGGCACGCCTTCATGCTTCTCCAGGGGACCCATGACGTCCTTGAAGGCCGTCATGGGGTACCAATCGTGGGGCGCGAAATGTGTATTGATGATGACGGCGTCGCGCGCCTGTTTGCCCATCAGATGGATAAACTCGCCCGGACGGTCGAGGTGATAGAGCAGCCCGCAACAAAAAATGACATCGAAGGCGCCGTACTTGGCGATGTTCCAGCAATCGTCCTTGGCGAAGTCGAGGTTCGCGAGGCCGGCGCGGCGCTTCACCTCAAGGCAGTTGTCGTAATTCGACTGGCGCACTTCCAGCCCGAAGGCGTCCATGCCCATGCGCGCGAATTCGAGGGCGTAGCCGCCTTCGAGGCAGCCGAGATCGGCGATGCGCTTGCCGGCAACGTTGCCGCCGTAGATAAGGTTCAAAAGGCGCTTGGCGCCCTTGCACCAGGCGGTGTCGGCCACCAGGCCGCCAACATATCCCGGCAAGGTCTCGCTGCCGTCGGCGAAGCGGATATTGTGGGCGGTAAAGCTATTGGCGGTCATCGCGGCTCCTTAGGGAGGTTCTTAGCCGCAACAGGTGTCGGAACGGAAGCGCATTTCGCCAGAATAGTCATTTGCGAAACGGTGCAGGGCGGCTAGGTTCGGGCCTGGGGGATCCCGGCCACCATGTCTGAAACATCGAAAATCGAACTCGCGTCCATCGTCATCGTGGGAGCCGGTCTGTATGCCGTCCTCCACATCGGCCTGCTCGCGGCGCTGCTCCCGGGTCTCCTGATTTTCCACGTCGTGAACCTGATTTCGCCGATCTTCTTTCGCATGGGCCTCAACCATGACGCCGGCCGCACGGTCGCCCTGGCGGTTCCGCTTTTGATCGTCAGCGTCGCGGTGGGGCTCGGCATTCTCGAGATCATCGACCTCGTCACGGGACCGGACAGCTTTGTCGAACTCATGCATCGCATGGCTGAGATCGTCGGCACCTCGCGAGAATACCTGCCGACATGGGCGCAGCAGTATATGCCGGCGAACGTCGGCGACATCGAGGCCGCCGGCGCGAAATGGCTGCGCGAAAACGCCGGTCAGCTCGGCCAATTCAGCCAGAACGCGGGACGCATCGCCTTCCATATCGTGATCGGCATGATCATCGGCGGCTTGGTGGCGTTTTACAGCGGCACGAACGATCCATCGCTTGGACCTCTGGCGCGTGCGATGGAAGACCGCGCCGAATTCCTGAGCAATGCGTTCCGCAATATCGTCTTTTCCCAGATCCGCATTTCGGCCCTGAATACTTTCCTGACGGCGATCTATCTTACCGTGGTGCTGCCGCTCGTCGGCGTGCAATTGCCTCTCCTGAAGACGATGATCGCCGTGACGTTCATCGCCGGGCTGCTTCCGGTCCTGGGCAATTTGATCTCCAACACCGTCATCGTCATCGTCAGCTTGAGCGTCGGCCCGCTGGTCGCCGCCGGGTCCCTCGCCTTCCTGGTCGTGATCCATAAGCTCGAGTATTTCGTGAACGCCCGCATCATCGGCACGCGCATCAAGGCGCGGGCGTGGGAGCTTTTAGCGGCGATGCTCGTGATGGAAGCCTGGTTTGGAATCGCGGGCCTGATCGCCGCGCCGATCTACTACGCCTATCTCAAGGATGAACTGAAGGCCCGCGCGCTGATATAGAGGCGCCGCGGTCTGCAAAAGAAAACGGCGGCGCCCGTCAGGCGCCGCCGTCTTTTATTCAGGCGATGGAGCGGGCGCTAGGCCTTCGCGCCCCATGAATCGCAATGGCCGTGAATGTTCGCCGGACCATTGAAAATCATGCAGCTGCCGCAGTTTCCCTTCACTTCATGGAGGAAGCCGCAGCCGCCGCACACCTTGGTCGGATCTTTCGAAGTTTCGACGTAGTTGAGCGATTCACGGATGCTCATCTGGCCGCTGTCGAGTTTGTTGGGGTCGGCGCAAATCGCATCCGCCGCGGACGCCACACGCGAAACGCCGAGCACCGCAAGACCCGCCAGCGGCAGCGTCGCGCCGCGCGCCAGAAGCTTACGCCGGGTAAAATTGAATTCAGTCATAGCGTCCGTTCCTCCCATTGATAAAAGTTGAGTACCCGCCACGGCACAGGATCAATGTCGAAAACAATTGTGCTGCAATTGCGTCCAAACTTGAGCGCTGCCGCCACAACTCGAAACGATTCGGCGCAGCGTCCACATCCCCTCGCAACCCCGAATTTGTTCGCGATACTAACGACTTACGCGGCGTGTAACAACGCTGTTTTTGGGACGGAGGCAAGAGGCGCTCACACAGATGTGTAGGGCCTTACGCTTTCACGATATTCGCGCGGTCGGCCGCGTCACGAAGGGCGTTGCGGGTGTCGATGACGAGCTTGGCGGACCGGGCCACGGCCGCGTAATCGACCGCGTCATGGTCCGTCACGATCACCACGGCGTCATAGCCCGCAATGACGGCCGGCGTCAGTGCGACCGACGCGCGGCCGGCGATCGGGCCGTAGTGGCGCGTCGGCGGAATTTTGGGCACGAAAGGATCATGATAGTCGACCGCGGCGCCGCGCTCCTCGAGAAGCTCGATCAGGCGCAGGGCCGGGCTCTCACGCGTGTCATCGACATTCTTTTTGTAGGCCAGTCCAAGCAGAAGCAGGCGCGCGCCCTTGATGCCGCGCGAGAAGCGCGCATCGAGCGCCTTGGCGAGACGCTCGACGACCAGGTGCGGCATGGCGGTGTTGATTTCGCCGGCGAGTTCGATGAAGCGCGTGGCGACATCGAACTCGCGCGCCTTCCATGAAAGATAGAAGGGATCGATCGGGATACAGTGCCCCCCGAGGCCGGGGCCGGGATAGAAGGGCATGAAGCCGAACGGCTTGGTCTTGGCCGCTTCGATCACGTCCCACACGTCGATGCCCATGGCGTCGAACACCACCTTCAGTTCGTTCACCAGGGCGATGTTCACGGCCCGGAAAATATTCTCGGTCAATTTGACGGCTTCGGCGGTCGCGGTTCCGGCGACCGGAACGATCTTCGGAACGATGGCGCCGTAAAGCGCGGCCGCCAAAGCGAGCGCCTCGTCACCGTCGGCGCCGACGACCTTGGCCGTGTTGGCGACACTGAAGTTCGGATTACCGGGATCTTCGCGCTCCGGCGAAAAAGCGAGGAAGAAATCCTTGCGGCTTTTAAGACCCGTCTTCTCGAGGATCGGGCGCACGAGTTCATCCGTCGTGCCGGGATAAGTCGTCGATTCAAGCACGACGAGCTGTCCGGCCCGCAAATGCGCGGCGATGCTTTCCGTCGTTTTGACGACGTAGCTCATATCCGGTTCCCGCTGCCGCGTGAGCGGCGTGGGCACGCAGATCACAATCGCGTCGGCGCCGGCAAGAGACGCGAAGTCGGCGGAGGGAAGAAGCGTCTTCGCCTTCACGAGCGCGCCGACGGCGCCGTCGGGAATGCGCTCGATGTAGGAGCGGCCCGCATTCAGCTTCTCGATCTTGACGGGGTCGATGTCGAGGGCGAGGGTGCAAAAGCCTTTCTCGGCGAAGGCGCGCGCGAGCGGCAAGCCCACATAGCCAAGACCAATCACGGCCACGACGGCCGAGCGATCCGCAATGCTTTGAAGGGTCAGTGTCATGGGCAAGCCGATACCACGGCGGGACAGGAGCTAAAAGGGCGGCTTCACGCGGCCCAGGAAGGCGATGCCGGCAATGAGCAGGTAGAGCACCCCCATATAGAACAGGGTGTGATTGACCGCCCGGGCGACTCCCTCCTCGCGCTCGGGTGTCGGGCCTTCCTCGCCGATCTCGGCGAAGGGCGCGAAAAACGGACGGAAACTGACGTTGATCGCGATGACCGTCCAGAACGCAAGACCGAACATCGCGAGCTTGGCCGCGAACCAGGGCTCATCGATGGGCGAACCGGTCGCGAGCGAATTGAGGCCGTAGACCACAAAGCCGGCGCCGGCGAGCGCCTGGAAGGCGATCTCGACATAACCGAGCAGCGCGCCCATCGGCGTCGATTCACGGCGCACGGCGCCGAGGATCAGGAAAAGCCAGATCGCCGCCGCGCACCAGAAAAGGACACGCAGGTCCGGCGAGAGCGGATAGACGTTGATGGCGCCCGTCAGTTCGATTCCGACGGGCAGGATCAGCGCGAAACAGATGCGGGGAACGATGTAGATCTTGCGGGCCAGTTCCACGAAACGCCCGCGCGCCTCATAAGCGAGCTTCGTGTTCTTGGCCGCCGCGGTGCAAACAAAGACGCAGATCTCGGCGCACAGCCACACGACGAACAGCGCGATATGGGCATAGTCCCATAAGGCCGGATTATTCGCCATCGATCGCTGTCTCCCCCTGGAGGGAACCGGATTGCCGCCGCGTGCCGGCTCCAAGCCCAAAGAGAATAACGAACAGGAGGGTTAAAATCACCTGAAGGTCGAGCAGCGCACCGCGCATGCTGTGGACCGTCACCGCGAATTCGACGGTGCGGGCGAAGCTCTCGCCGGTCAGTCCGCCGATGAGCCGGGCGAAGGCGACATTCTCGGCGATGTCGCAGCCGAGGGTGTAAAGCGGCACGAAGATAATGCCGCCGCTCTCAAGGAAACCCGAGATGCGGTTTGGCCGGCGCAGCAGCCACGACCACAGCAGCATCAGCGTGCCGGCGCTGACGAAGCTCAAAAGAAGGTCCACCATGAAGAAGGCGAGGTAGGCGGGACCGGCCGTCCGCTCGTAGGCGCCGAGCTGGATCGCGACCATATAGCGCGTCAGCGGGAACTGAACGTCGAACGGCTTGAAGGTGGTGACCGCCTGGAAATGCGGGATCAGGACCCGATCCTGCACGACGAACACCAGCACCGCGAAGATCGCGGCGGCCGCCACGGCGCGGCCGTTTGCGCGTGACTTCAGAAATTCGGTGAAGGCGGTCATTTACGAACGGGGATGCGCGCGGACAGGGGCCTTGTTGTGCCACGGCGCGCCGCCCCCCGTACAGCCGGGAAACCCAACGAATCACCCCAGCGCCGGAAAACTGGCGCGCAGGCCTTCGAGGATGTTGCTGACGGCCAGGGCCGCGAGAATGATGCCGAGAACGCGGGTCATCACATTGATTCCCGTGACGCCCAGCATGCGCATGATCGGGCCGGCGACCAGAAACGCGAGCCCGGTGATCAGGAGCACCGCGATCATAACCCCGGCGACAATGCTCCGGCCGGCGAGCGAGGCCGCATTCTGAGATTGCAGAAGAATGACGGACGTGATGGCGCCCGGACCCGCGATCAGCGGCACAGCCAGGGGAAAGACCGCGACGTCCGGACGATGGGTCGCCTCCTCCTCTTCTTTCGGCGTCACGGCGCGAATCCCGCTTTCCTTGACCAGCACCATGTCCACGGCCAGCAGCAGCAGGAGCACGCCTCCGGCGATACGGAACGCGGCGACCGAAACGCCGAGATAGTGCAGCAGCGGCTGCCCAATGACCGTGAAGACGAGCAAGATCGCGGCGGCGATGGTGATGCTCTTGAGCGCTGTCGCGCGCCGGCCGGCCGGATCGAGATGCGCGGTGTGGCTCATAAAAAAGGGAACGACGCCGATCGGGTCGATAATGACGATGAAGTTGACGAAGGCCGCGAGCGCGAGGTCAATCATGGCGCGAGCTTAGCAGGACCGCCGCGCCCCGGTCTTGCCCCAACCTTGCCCCACGGACGTCAAAACCGGCCTGTAGGTTAAGAGCATGAAACGCATTTTATTCATTATCGCGGTCCTTGTGGCCTTGCTGCTGACCTACAGCGGCGCCGAGGCGCTTAAGATTCAGGTCGATGCGGCCGAGGGGCTGAAATCCAGCGTCATCACCTTTGTTTTGACCCTCGGCTTCGCGCTGCTGGGCCCGGCCCTTCTGGCGGCGGCGATCTTCTTCCATCGCCGCGGCGATTCGCGCGGCGCGCTTCCCCGGCACGTGCCCGCAACTCCCAAGCAAGTTTATCGCCCTTACCTTCACGGTCACTGAGGCGCGGTGTCCGCAACCAACAGAAGGCGAATCGCGCGTGTTAGTTGCGCAGATTTATGTGCTGAAACCGCGCCACAATCGCGCCATTCATCCGCCTTATTCGGTTGGTGATATCGTCTCAGCGAACACGAACGAACGATCGGATCCCTCACCCCACACCCCCGCTGATCCGGTCGCTGAGAGCCTCACCCGACGAAGCACGGGTGAGGCTCTCGCCTTTTCAGACGGACCTCTTCCGCAGCTTTCTTGATCGCCGCACGCGGAGCGGGCACACTGTGTCCGGTTCATCGACGGCGGCACAAGGACCAGGGGGCCCCGTGAAGCGTCAAATGCTCACCGCGTTCCGCGCTTTTGCGTTCGCCATCGGATGTTTCATCCTGATGGCGCTCGGCGGCATCAAGGTCAGGTCCGCCGGGGACGTCACGCTTTTCGTGCTGGGCCTCGCGGCCTTCTGGGTGCTGATCGAAAAAGTTTTTCTGAATTTGAAGACCAAACAGGCGCCGCGAAAGTTCTAGAGTCTCCGCCCTCACCCGCCCGCGCTTTTATTTCATGCTCAAGAAAGTTCTCGGTTTCTGTGTGGTCCTCGCGCTGATTTACGGCGCCGCGTGGTTGGGCGCCGCCTTTTGGCTGCGCGCGCGCGTGGATGCGTTTGTCGCGGACCTGAACCGCCAAGGCTATGTGATCGAGCGCAGCGAACCCGTGTTCGCCGGTTTCCCGGCGCGCGTGGGCCTGCAGGTCGCCGAACTCGGCGTCACGGCGCCGCCCGCGCAGGGCGGGTGGCGTTGGCAGGGAACCCCGGTCGGCATCACCTTGTCTCTCGGCGCGCCGGCGGATCCCGTCATCGACCTTACGGGTGTCCAGCGGATCACCGGCCTTCTGTCGGCGCCGGAGGAAGGATTGGTCCTGAGAGTCGGCCACGGCCTTCTCACCCTCACGTTCGCGCAAGATCGGGCCTTGGAGACGCTCGCGCTGATGCTGGCCGATACGACGGTCACGGGCACAGCCGCGCCCGGCGCGCCCGTGAGCGTCAGGGAGAGTTCCCTGCACGTCTCGCGCGCCACCGGCCATCTCACATGGCGAATGGACGACGTCGGTTTGCCCGAGGCGATCCCGGCGCTTGGACAAACGATCCGCCGCGCGGAAATCGCGGCCGATCTGGTTGGCCCCTTCCCGGACGGGCCGCTCCGCAATGCTTTGGAAACGTGGCGCGACGCGGGCGGCACCGTGGAAGTGCGCTCCTTCACGCTCGATTGGCCGCCGGCCCGCGCGGCTGGAACCGGCACCCTCGCCCTCGATCCCGCGCTCCAGCCCATGGGCGCGGCGACCATCACGTTCCACGGGTTCTTTGATCTCGTCGCCGCGCTTCAGGCCAAGGGATATGTCCGTGAAAGCGAAGCCGGCATGGCCAAGATCGTGCTCGGCATGCTGGCGCGGCCCTCACCGGCGGGCGCGCCGGAACTGTCGCTGCCGGTCACGGTGCAGGACCGCAAACTGCGCGCGGGCCCGGTGGCGCTGATGGAAATGCCTGAAGTGATCTGGGACCGCGAGGCGAAGGTCCCTTAGGGCGCCAACGCCTGTTCTTCGTACGTCCGGATCACCGTGGTTTCCGCGAGGCCCGCGGCGTACCAGTCCTTCATATCGGGATGATTCAAGATCGTCTCGCAATAGGCCCGGCCGATGGGATCGAGGGTCGGGATCACGCCGTAGGTCTTGAAGCGCGTCACCACAGGCGCGTACATGGCGTCGGCATTCGAGAAGGCGCCGAACAGGAACGGGCCGGTTTCGCCGCCGAAACGGCCGCGGCATTCCTTCCACAACTCGTCGATGCGCGCGATGTCGGTGTTCACGCCCTCGGGCCGGCTTTTGTTCGGCACCGACTGACGGATATTCATGGTCATATGATTGCGCAGGTTCGAGAAACCGGCGTGCATCTCGGCGGAGACGGAGCGCGCCTGCGCCCGGGCCGGCGGATCTTTCGGCCACCAGGCCTTGTCCGGAAAGGTGTCGGCGAGATAGTCGAGGATCGCGAGGGATTCCCACACGGTGACGGCGCCGTGAACGAGGACCGGCACCTTCGCGGCCGCGGAGTATTTCTTGATCTGCGCGGCCGTGTCGGACTGCTGCAGGCCGACGACGGTTTCACGGAACACGAGGCCTTGAGCCTTCATCGCGATCCAAGGGCGCAAGGACCAGGACGAGTAGGCCTTGTTGCCGATAACGAGATGAAGGTCCGGCATGCCGTTTCCTTTTGTTAGGCCTGTTTGGCGTCGATGATGCTGCGGCGGATGGCGCGCGTGCGCGTGAAGTGATCCTCGAGGGTCGCGCCGTCGCCTTTACGGATCGCGCGTTGCATGGCGGTCAGATCTTCCGTGAACCTCTGCAGGATCTCGAGCACCGCTTCGCGGTTATTGAGGAACACATCGCGCCACATGATGGGATCCGATGCGGCGATGCGCGTGAAATCGCGGAAACCCGACGCGGAGTATTTGATCACTTCCTGCTTGAGGTCGCCCGAGAGGTCCGTCGCCGTGCCGACGATGGTGTAGGCGATGAGGTGCGGCAGGTGCGAGGTGATGGCGAGCACCATGTCATGGTGATCCGGATCCATCGTATCGACCTTGGCGCCCATCTTGCGCCAGAGTTCGGCGACTTTCGCGACCGCCTTTGCCGACGTGCGCTTGGGCGGCGTGATGATCGACCAGCGGTTTTCAAAGAGTTCGGCGAAGCCGGCCTCGGGCCCCGAATGTTCCGTCCCCGCGATCGGATGCGCGGGCACGAAATGAACGTCCTTCGGGATATGGGGCGCGACGGCGTCGATGACCATGCGCTTCACCGAGCCGACGTCGGTGACGATCGCGCCCTTCTTGAGATGTGGCGCGACGATGCGCGCGATCTCGGCGTTGGCGCCGACGGGAGTCGCCAGCACGATAAGATCGGCGCCGGCGACGGCCTTGGCATAGTTGGCGGTCGCTTCGTCGGCGACGCCGAGCTTCACCGCCGCCTTCACGTGCTTCGGATTCCTATCGCAGGCGACATACGTTCCCGCGAGGCCGGCGCGGCGCATGGCGCGCGCGACGGAAGAGCCGATGAGGCCGATTCCGATAAAGCAGGCTCGATCGAACAAGGGTTTCGGTTTACGCGCTTTAGCCATTACTTACGTTCCATGAAGGCGGTCATGACATCGAGGAAGACGGTCATTTCCTCTTCATCGCCGATCGTCACGCGCAGGTGGTTGGGAAGGCCGTAGCCGTCGACGCGCCGCACGATGACGCCGTTTTCCTGAAGGAAGGCGTCGCATTCCGCCGCGGTCTTGCCGGGGACCTTCGGAAATTCGGGCAGCAGGAAGTTGCCGTGAGAATCGCCGACCTTAAGGCCAAGGCCGCGCAGGCGCTGCAGGACGATGGCGAGCCATTTTTTCGTGTGCGCCTTCGTGCGCGCGACGTGGTCCCGATCCGCGAGCGCGGCGAGACCGGCGAACTGCGCAGGACGCGAGACATTGAACGGCGAACGGATGCGTTCCATCACGCCGACGATGTTCTTGGCGCCAAAGCCCCAGCCGAGACGCACGGACGCGAGGCCGTAGATCTTGGAGAAGGTGCGCATGGCGATGGTGTTCTCGGTTTCCGAGGCCAGCGCGAAGCCGGATTCATAATCCGGCGCATCGACGAATTCGGCGTAGGCGTCGTCGCATACGAGCAGGATGTCCTCGCGCAGCCCCGCGCGCAGCCGGCGCATCTCGGAACCGGGAATATAGGTGCCGGTGGGATTGTTGGGATTGGCGACGAAGACAATGCGCGTTTTGGGCGTGACGCGCGCGAGGACGGCGTCGACATCCGTGGTGAGGTCTTTTTCCGGCGCGATGACCGGTGTGGCGCCCACGCCCTTCGCATAGATGTTGTACATCGCGAAGCCGTGCGCGGTGTGGATGATCTCATCGCCCACGCCGGCGAAGCCGCGCATGACGAGACCCAGCAGTTCGTCGGAGCCCGCGCCGCAGATGATGCGCGCCGGATCGAGATTGTGCGCCGTGCCGAGGGCCTCGCGGATTTCGCCGGAATCGCCGGCGGGATAGCGGTGCGATTCCCCAAGAGAGGCTTTGAGCGCCGCGACCGCCTTCGGGCTGGGGCCCAGGGCGGCCTCGTTCGAGGACAGCTTGATCACGCGCCGCACCCCTTGAACCTGGGACTTGCCCGGCTCGTAGATCGCGATATCCATGATCCCGGGTCGTGATTGCGGCAATGTCATGGACGCCTCTCGTGTGGCCAAAAGAGCTGTGCGGCAGCCTCGTTACACGCGTTCACCCTATAGTGGGCCACCCCGCCAAAATCAAAGAAAACGTTGACATATGGGCGGCTTGGCGGTGAGTTGCCGCGCATGAACCTGGATAAAAGCCAGCAAAGCCAGCCGGACGGCGCACCCGCTTACGGGAAGAGCCTGACCCTCGCCGAGCCCCTGACCCTGCAATCGGGGGTGACGCTGTCGCCGGTGACGCTGGCCTACGAGACCTACGGCACTTTGAATGCCGGCCGGTCCAACTGCGTGCTGGTGTGCCACGCGCTGACCGGGGATCACTTTGTCGCCAGCACGCATCCCATCACGAAGAACCCGGGCTGGTGGATCGACCTGGTGGGGCCGGGCAAAGTCATCGATACCGACAAGTTTTTTGTCGTGTGCTCGAATGTGCTGGGCGGCTGCATGGGCTCGACGGGTCCGAAAGAAATCAACCCGGCGACCGGCGCGCCGTGGGGTCTCACCTTCCCGGTCATTACCATCCGCGACATGGTGCAGGCGCAGGCGCGCCTGCTCGATCACCTCGGCATCGACAGCGTTTTCTGCGTCCTCGGCGGCTCGATGGGCGCGATGCAGGCGCTCGAGTGGGCGGCGCGTTTCCCGCACCGGGTCTTCTCCGCCATCCCCATTGCCGGGTCCTACCGGCATTCGGCGCAAAACATCGCGTTTCATGAAGTCGGCCGCCAGGCGATCATGGCCGACCCCGATTGGTCGCACGGGAACTATCTGGCCGAAGGCAAGAAACCCAAGCGCGGCCTCGCCGTCGCGCGCATGGCGGCGCACATCACCTATCTTTCCGAAGTCGCGCTTCATAATAAATTCGGCCGGCGCCTGCAGAACCGCGACGCGTTGACCTATGGCTTCGAAGCGGACTTCCAGGTGGAAAGCTACCTGCGCCACCAGGGCTCCACCTTCGTCGAGCGCTTCGACGCGAACTCCTACCTCTACATCACGCGCGCGCTGGACTACTTCGATCTGCAGGCCGAAGGCGGCGGCGTGCTTGCCGAGGCGTTCCGCGGCACGCCGGTGCGCTTCTGCGTGATTTCCTTCTCGTCCGACTGGCTGTATCCGACGGGCGAAAGCAAAACCATCGTGCACGCCCTGAACGCCGTCGCGGCGAACGTGAGCTTCGTCGAAGTCGCCTCGCAGCAGGGCCACGACGCGTTCCTGCTGGACGAACCCGAATTCCACCAGACGATGGAAGGCTTCCTGGCCGGCGCGGCGGAAGCGCGCGGCATCGCTTACCGGCCGGCAAACCGATGAGCGCGCCGCAGAACATCCGCGTCGATCTGCAGCATGTGGCGGATCTGGTGGTTCCCAAAAGCCGCCTGCTCGACGTGGGCTGCGGCGACGGCGCGCTGCTGGCCTATCTCAAGATCTTCAAGCAGGTGGACGGCCGCGGGCTCGAGCTTGCGATGAGCAAGGTGCGCGCCGCCGTCAGCCAGGGGCTGCCCGTGATCCAGGGCAACCTGGAAACGGATCTCGCCGACTATCCCACGGGCGCGTTCGATTATGTGGTGCTGAGCCAGACGCTGCAGGCCACGCACAATCCGCGCCTGGTGCTGGAGCAGCTGCTTCGCATCGGCACGCGCGCCATCGTGTCCTTCCCCAATTTCGGCTATTGGCGCGTGCGGCTCTCGCTGCTGTTCGGCGGCCGCATGCCGGTGACGGGCGTGCTGGCGAACCCCTGGTTCGACACGCCCAACATCCATCTATGCACGATTTCGGATTTCATCGCTCTCGCGCGCACGATGAACATCAAGATCGAGCAGAGCTTCGCGCTCGATCAGATGGGCCGCCGCCAGGGCTTCGAAGCCACCGAAAGCAAAGCCAATCTTCTGAGCGAGCAGGCCCTGTTCGTCCTCACGCGCGCCTGACGTTGCCGGCCGCCTTGACGGCGACCTTGGCCGGCATGCGCGCGCCGCTGACCGCCGGCGCCGCATTCAGCGGCGCATAGAGCTGTTTTTCCGCTTCAATGACGAGGGCGCCGCCGAAGGTGGGAAACCACTTCGCGCCCAGTTTTTCGAGGCTGTAGGCGAAACGGCCGAACATGCGCCAGCCCACCGGCGGCGCGAACAAGGCCGTCGCGGTCTGCAGGGGCACGAACATGTTTTCACGCAAGAGCCGGGTGATCTGGCTCATGGAATAGGGCCTTCCTTGCGCGAAGGGCGAAGCTTCCGCGCGCGACCATAAGCTCCGGCGATTGGCCACCACGACGATCAGGCGGCCGCCGTCGGCCAGGACACGCCAGCACTCGCGCATCATCGCGCGCAATTCGGGGCAGCCCTCGACGCAGTGGACCAGGATCAGCCGGTCGAAGGTGCGGTCGGGAAAGGGCAGCGCCTGCTCGTCGGTAAGCGCGACGCGGTTCGCCGCGGGCTCGGGCCAGGACATGACCCCCTGCCCGGCCGGCATGGCGGCCACGATGTGGCTGGCCTCGCCCTCGAACAGGTTCAGATAGGGCGTCACAAAGCCCAACCCGAGCAGCCGCTGGCCCGGCGCGGGCGCACTTTGCGCCGGCCAAAGGGCGCGCAACCGCTGGCCAACCAGCCGCCGGACCGCGCGGCCCATGGGACTGGCGTAGAACTCCCGGAGGTCGATGATGTCGATCCACATGGGGGAGATCATAACCCATTGTGACACAATGATAAATATTGATCGGCACGGCCGGATTGTGGATAAATGCGACACGCCCGCGCAGTCTCTTAAGGCGTGCGCGGAAGGCGCGGATCAGGTACTTTCAGTTGGGCGGCCACGCGCGGCGGCCTCGGGGTTTAAGCGGGTCCGGAGACCGGGGCCGCGGAGGGGTTTCTTCATGAGCGTGTGGCGCGCGGTGGCGAGAGGGTTCTCCCTCATCGAAATGGCCATTGTGCTGGTGGTGATCGGACTGATTCTGTCCGGCGGCCTGATGGCGATCACCCCGGTTCTGCAGGGCACCAAGGCGACCGAAACCAATGTGCGCCTCGATCTCATCGAAAAGGCGCTGGTGCTTTACACGATCCGCAACGGATGCCTGCCGTGCCCGGCCAACGGCGATCTCGCCACCTCGGCCGGTCTCGCGGAAGGCTCGACCGCCTATTCAACGGGCTGTCAGACCTGTGCGGCGCTCACCACGGGCTCCGGCGTTGTGCCTTGGGGCGCCCTTGGCCTTTCGCAGAAGGACGCGATGGATGGTTGGGGTAACCGGATTTCGTATGTCGTGACGGGAGCCCTCACCCAGACGAGCACCAGCATGAACCGCACCGGCACCACCTATCCCGCCGGCACGCTGGACCTCAACGACTCCGTCACGACCGGCACGTCTCTCACGACGGCCGCCGCTTACGTGTTGATCAGCCATGGCAATGACGGCCGCGGCGCACGCACGTCATCGGGAACCACCATCGCCGCGCCGGACGCGGCGAATGTCGTGCAGTACAACAATACGCGCGGTTCGTGCGATTCCGCCGGCACGCTTTGTTATCAGGGCGACCCGGTCGGCATTTCGGGGACGGGCGAGTACGACGACATCGTGCGCTGGCGCACCGCGCCTCTCATCATTCAACAATGCGGCGACAACGCCTGCGGTAATCCCGCGTAACGTTATCTTCCCCGGGGGACAAATATAGTGAAGCGATCCGGTTCTATGGTGGCGGCGATGGCCGCGACTCTCGCGGCAATGTCCTTTGCGCCCGCTCAGGCCCAGGACGCGGACCTTGCGCCGGAGATGCTGTGCTTCCGCTATTCGCAGAATTTCGAGCGCAGCTTGCGCATCCCGCAAGGACTGCTGACCGCGATCACGCTGGCGGAAACCGGCCGCCCGAACGCGGAAACCGGCCAGACCACCGCATGGCCCTGGACCATCAACGTCAACGGTCAGGGCCAGTTCTTCGAGACCAAGGACGAAGCCGTCGCGGCCACGCGCAAACTGATCGATTCCGGTCAGCGTTCGATCGACGTCGGCTGCGCGCAGGTGAACCTGCGGTATCACCCGACCGCGTTCCAGACGATCGAAGACGCTTTCGATCCGATGAACAACATGGGCTACGCCGCGCGCTTCCTTCTGTCGCTGCACGATCTACAGGGGTCGTGGTCGCAGGCGGTCGAGCGCTATCACTCCGCCGACGACGGGCGGCGCGAACAGTACCGTGAAAAGGTGATGGGCCTTTGGAACCGCGAAGCCCGCAACGTGGTGATGAACGCGGTGATGGCCGAGGACACGGACACGCCGTATCACCGGGCGATCCGCGACTTCGCCGCCGGGCGCTATACCGAAGCGCTGGATAAGTACCAGGCCATCGTCGACGCCAAGGCAAACGACCGCATCGGTCTTCTGGGCGTGGCCATGAGCTACGACGAGCTGGGCCGGGATTCGGAAGCGATGCAGGCCTATGCGCGCTACCTGGGCTCGGAACCGACCAACGAGACCATCCTGACGCGCGTGATCCAGAAGGCGAGCGCAAAGGCGCCGGATGCGGCGCGCGCCGATCTCGAAGCGCTGCGCGCCGCCGGCGTCGCGCAACCCAGCCTGCTTTCCGCGCTCTCCGAGTTCGCCAACACGCTCGGCGACAGCGAGACCGCCTTCAAGTACGCGACCGACGCGGCGCAAAACGCCCCCGATGTAGCCGCCTACCAGCTCAATGCGGCCGTGCTCGCCGACCGGCTCGATCACCGGGCCGCCGCGGTACAGCATTACGAGCGATTCCTGGCGCTGTTCACGCGCCAGCCGACCTTCGTCGACACGCCCGTCGACGGCATCCGCGAACGCGTCAAATACCTGCGGACTCGGCCCTAAGACCGGCCGCACACTTTCGAACGGGGGACCCTATGGAAATCACTGAACTTCTTTCCTTTGCGCAAAAGAACAAATCCTCCGACCTGCACCTGGTGGGCGGCAAGGAGCCCATGGTGCGCATCGACGGCGGCCTGCGCCCGATCAAGACCGGCGATATCGCGGCGGACGTGGTCAAGAACATGCTCTATTCGGTGATGACCGAAGAACAGCGCGCGCAATACGAAGCCGAGAAGGAAATCGACTTCGCCATCGCTTTTGGAGCCGACTCCCGTTTTCGCGTGAACGCCTACACGACCACGACGGGGCCGGCGGCGGCGTTCCGCGAAATCCCAACCAAGATCCCGTCGCTCGAGCAGCTCAACGCGCCCGAGATCTTCAAGCAGTTCTGCGACTTCGAACGCGGCATGGTGCTGGTGACCGGTCCGACGGGATCGGGCAAGTCGACCACGCTATCGGCGATGATCAATCACATGAACGAAAACAGCGACATGCATATCCTCACGGTCGAGGATCCGGTCGAATTCGTTCATCCGAAAAAGCGCGCGCTGATCAACCACCGCGAAGTCGGCCGCCACACCCAGTCCTTCTCCCGCGCCCTCAAGAGCGCGCTGCGCGAAGACCCCGACGTGATCCTGGTCGGCGAAATGCGCGACCATGAAACGATTTCGCTGGCGCTGACCGCCGCGGAAACCGGCCACCTGGTCATGGGCACGCTGCACACCAGTTCCGCCGCCAAGACCGTGGACCGCATCATCGACGTGTTCCCGGCCGGCGAAAAGGAAATGGTGCGCGCGATGATCGCGGGCTCCTTGCAGGCGGTGATCAGCCAGGTGCTGCTGAAGCGCAAGGGCGGCGGCCGCGCCGCCGCGCACGAAATCATGGTCGGCACGTCCGCCGTGCGCAACCTGATCCGCGAGAACAAGGTTCCGCAAATCTATTCGATGATCCAGGTCGGGCAGCGTTACGGCATGCAGACGATGGAAGATTCCATGCGCAAGCTCGTCGAGCAGGGCATCGTGGACGCGAGCGAAGTCTCGGCCATGACGGCCAAGCTCGGCGACGGCGGCGGCGAAAGCGCGAAACCGGCGGCGGCGGCTCCGGCGGCGGCGCAGCCCGCGCCCCAGGCCGCGGCGGCGCCGGCCGGCAAGTCCCGCTCGATCTTCTAAATATCAAACAAGGCGCGCCGCGATCCCGCGCGTCTTTCAGGAGCATTTCCATGGCAATGGACGCCGAGTTCGAAGGCTGGCTGAAGGAATTGGCGGGTCCGGGCGGATCCGACCTGTATGTGACCGTCAACGCGCCGCCGGCCTGGCGCGGCGACACCGGCTTCAGGAACCTGCGCGAGAAGCCCCTCACGAGCGACGAGATCACGCGCGTCATCAAATCGTTCATGGGCGAGAAGCAGTACAAGGAATTCGAGGCCACCGGCGAATTCAACATGGCGACGGTGATGGAGGGCGTGGGCCGCTTCCGTCTCAACTTGTTCAAACAACGCGGCATGCCGGGCCTTGTCGCGCGCATCATCCGCGCGAAGATCCCGACTCTCGCGGACCTCAAGCTGCCCGCTCTGCTCGGCGACATGGTGATGGAAAAGCGCGGCCTGATCTTCATGGTCGGCGGCACCGGTTCGGGCAAGTCGACCTCGCTGGCGGCCATGATCGGCCACCGCAACGAGAGCGCACCCGGCCACATCATCACCATCGAGGACCCGGTCGAATTCGTCCATGATCATAAAAAGTGCATCGTCACCCAGCGCGAAGTCGGCGTGGATACGGACTCCTTCGACGCGGCGCTCAAGAACACCCTGCGCCAGCATCCGGATATGATCCTGATCGGTGAAATCCGCGACATGAAGACCATGGAGCACGCGCTCAACATCGCCGAAACCGGGCATCTCGCGATGGCGACCCTGCACGCGAACAACGCCAACCAGGCCATCGAGCGCGTGGTGAACCTGTTCCCGAACGAGATGCATCACCAGATTTTGCTCAACCTTTCGCTCAACCTGCGCGGGATCATCTCGCAGCGCCTGGTGCCGAAGGTCGGCGGCGGGCGCACCGCCGCGCTCGAGATCATGCTCAACCAGGGTTACGTGAAGGAGCTGATCGCCAAGGGCGAGGTCAAGGAGATCAAGAAGATCATGGAGGAAAGCGTGCATCTCGGCATGCAGACCTTCGATCAGGCCCTCTTGAATCTTTTCAAATCCGGACAGATCACCGAGGACACCGCCCTCGCCGAAGCCGACAACGCGGGCGACCTCAAGATGAAGATCAAGCAAGAACAGATCGCCAGCGGCGGCAAGAGCGGCCTCAAGGACCTCGACACGTCGGCGCTTAAACTGGGCTAAGCCGCTTCGGTACGCTCGAGCGCGAGCAGGAACGCGCGTTCGAGCGACGGCGCCGCGTATTGGGCGACAAAATCCTTCGGCGAGCCGACGAAGATGATCCGCCCGCCGTGCAGGATGCCGATGCGGTCGCAGATCTCCTCGATATCGGCGAGGATGTGCGAGCTGAAGAAGATCGAGCGCCCGGCGCGCCTGGCTTCCAGCAGCTGATCCTTCAACAGCACGCGCGCGCGCGGATCGAGGCCGCTCATGGGCTCGTCCAGGATCATGAGCGGCGCATCGACCAGCAGCGATCCCACCAGCCCCAATTTCTGCCCCATGCCCTTGGAGTAGGTGCGTACGGTGCGCCCCAGCGCCTCGGGGTCGAGATCGAGCGCGGCCGCGACGGCGCGCGCCCGCGCGCGGTCCAGCGGCTGATTGAAATAGGCGAGCAAAATCGAAAGATGCTCGTAACCTTTCAACTGCGATGAAGGCTGAAACTTCTCGGGCAGGTAAATGAGACGCCGGCGCGACTTCGCGCTTGTATTGGGTTCGCCGAAGAACGAGACGGCGCCTTGGGCGCGGCGCAAGTCCAGGATCGCGCGGATCATGGTGGTCTTGCCGGCGCCGTTGACGCCGACGAGCCCGAAGATCTCCGCCGGACGCAGCGCGAAGGAAATGTCGTTCAGAACGATTTTTTTGCCGTATCCGGCCGTGACGTGCGTCAGTTCAAGCGGGACGGCCGCGGGCTTATCTACTTCCATGGCCCTTCAACAACCGCGCCGCTCTTGGTCACAAATGTCTGGTTCGGCGACAGACGGACAGGGCGCATCCCTTGCGCGCTGAGCGGCACCAGAAGGTCCACGTGATCCGGCGAGATTTCCGTGACCTCGAACGACTTCAATTCCTGCTGCGGGCCGATGGCAACGCCGTTGATCCAGATCGTCCACTCCCCGGGGCCGTAATACAGGATGGTGGACAGATAGAGTGTCGCGTCCTCGATAGGGTCGTGCCCACGCCCGCCGTTGCGTTCCGCATTTGCGGAACTGCCCGCAACCATGCGGTTACGAATCTCCGTCAGTTCGTCGATGTTGAACATCAGGGTTTCAGGCGCCTGTTTATCCAGGACTTGCTGGCCGGCCCCTTCCCCCGGCACAGCCGCGCGCGCGGCGGGGGGCGCGGCGGCGCCATGAGCGTTTCCCGCGAGGAGCGCCAAGGCGGCGGCGACTTTCAAGCTGCGCGAAACGTTGCTCATTTCGCGGCTCCCTTTTCTTCTTCTTTCTGCGCCGTGCGCCAGGAGAAAAGGACGTCGCCGGTGACCAGGCCGCCGTTTCCGAGGGAGACCTCGGAAAGCAGGGACTCATTCACTTCAGGCGCGCGCGACAGACTGAGGGATTCAAGAGAAAGCGAGCCGGGGAAACTCATGGCCACGTCGTCAATGAACCGGTAAATCGGCCCGTCCAGCGGTGCGCTGATCTTCAAGGTAATCGCCTCCACATTGACGCGATAAGCGCCGCTGGCGGGTTGGCTGGTCGCAGCTTCAAGCGACGCCGCGTTAGACGCGCCAAAGGTAAAATTGAGCGCGTTTTCCAAACCGTGAGGAACGGCGGCATCGCGCAGAGCGGCCAACGCGGCGCGCCGTGTGTGCGGGATGAGTTTGTCGCTCTTTATAAGCGTCTCGTAACGGTCTTTATTTTGCTCGACATATTCGATGTCCTGACGGGTCTGGGTGATGGACTTCGTGATTGTCGTGATTTCGTTGTTCAAGCGGCGGCCTTCGGCTAAAGCATTGTCGCGCGCTCCGCCGAGAAAAACAAACGATAGGGCAAACAGCGCAGCCGTAACCAAAAGAACGCCGATGCCTTTAAGCGCGGGACGCGGGATGCTTTCGATGATCCGGCGAATGTCTTTGAGAGATCTCATTTGCCCACCACCTTCTCAATGCGATAGCCAGCGTAGAAACGCTCGCGCGCGCTGAATGTCGAGGTTTCCGCCGCGGCAAGTCCGCCGCTGAGTTCCTCGGCCGCTTGCGCGCCCACGGGTTCTTTTGTCACGGCAATCGTGTAGCCGCTGCCGAAGGCCGTGCGCAGCCTTTGCTCGATGGAGCGGGACGTTTGCACCGCTTCGTCGGCCGACGCGACCACATCCGCAAGCCGCAGATCGACGGCCAGGGCGTAAGCCGCGGTGGAAGCCGGAGCGCCGCGCGCCGCGGCGCCTTGCGCCGCCTTCGACGCAATATTGTCGAAAGATAGACTGAGCACCACGGCGTCACCGTCGAGCGCGGATACGATCCGGTGCAGTTCCGGCGTCAGAGACACCTTCTTGGCGTCAAGCCGGTCGGCGACTTCGATCACGTTGCGCATGGGGCTCGCGAGATGCGGGGCGCTCGCCAGGGCCTTTTCTTCCGTGGAAAGACTGGCGCGGAGCCGGTCCAATTGCATCGACAACGCGTCGTTCTGTTTGCTGGCTTCGTTAAGCTCGTAACCCGTCCAACCCGACCATCCGAGAAACGCTGCCACCAGCAGGCCGGCGGCGTAAGGGGCGGCGAAGTAAGCGACTTCACGAATGTCATCAGCGGTGTCGCCCATCGCCGCGGACCGGCTCAGCGGCAGCGTCGGCTTGCGCTTGGCGACAAACCAGGCGGCATGCAATACGTCGCTGTGCGCCTGGTCGGGGCGTCCCAGGGAACCAAGGTTCAAGAGGGCGCCGGCCTCGTAAGGCGTATAGACGCTGACCGACCGCGCGCCGTCCCAGGTCAGGTCTTCGAGCACGGCCTTGTTCTCGGCGCTGGTCAGGACGACGACGTCGAGCGGTTCACCCACTTGATATCCAAGGCGGCGGATATAGGTGATGGTCGCCTTGAAATCCCGCACGATCATGTCGGCGAAGTCGGCGGGCGGCGTATCGTCCGGCGGCGCCTGGGTGACGCGCGTCAGCGACAGGCGGCCGTTCTTCTCGATGATCTGGCGCAAACCGCCGGTCACGTTGATGCCGATGAAATGACGCCAGTGATTTTTCTTCTCGGGCGCGGCGCCGTCGGCGGCGGGCGCGGCCTCCTCGGCGATGTCCTTCGGCGCCAGTTCGCGGATCAGATCGACGCTTTCCGTGGCGATGGTATAGATGCCGCCTTTTTCGTTCGGCAGGCTGTTGATGAAGTCCAGCCAGCCAACGATGCGGCCTTCGAGCGGCACGGAGGCCATTTCGTAGACCAGGGTCTTTTTCGACGTCTGGTCGATCAGGCGCGCGCCGCGCAGACTTTGACCCGGAAATGCCATGTTGATGTGGCGGGCGAGCACGCGCCGGCGGTCGAAAATACCGACGCGCGGGATTTCTTCTTCCTTGAAGGATTGGTCAAGCGTGTCGATGAGAACCGATACACGCCCGCGCGGATCTTCGGCCAGCGCTTCGCCCAACTCTTCCTGCGCCATTGCGGAATCCGGCGAACCCAGCCATGCATTGGCGACCTTGCCGTCGACGAAACGGGTGAGCACGACGTTGTCGTCGCCGATGCTGAGTACAAACTCGCCGCCTTTGGCCATATCGAACCGCCGTTTCCGTTAGCTGCTGCCGAGGCTGTTGTAGATCGGTCCCATGACCCCCGCGACGATCCACGCCATGATCGCGCCGGAGATCACGGTCATCGCAGGTTCGATCATCGCGATCATGGCGTCGATCGCTTCGTCGACGTCCTTGTCGTAAAAGCCGGTGACGTTATCCATCACGCCGCCGAGGTTCCCGCTGTCCTCGCCGATTTTCACCATGCGGCACACGAGACTGGGGAACTGCCCGGAATTGCGCATCGCCATCGAGAGCGGTTCGCCGTTTTGCACCTGCTGGCGCACCGTTTTCATCGACTCTTCGAGGCAGCGATTGGTCACGACGCGCTGGGCCGTTTCCAGGCACTGCAGGATGGGCACGCCGCTTTGGAACATGACGGCGAAGAAGTGCGCGAAGCGCGAGATGGCGAGTTTGGTGATCAGCTGGCCGAATACGGGGACGCGCAGCGCGAGGCATGAGAGCGCGTAGCGCATGGTCTCGGACGATTTCACCATCACGACGATCGCGGCGGCGATCACGGCGGGAGTCAACAGCACCACATGCCAGTAGTTCACCACGAAATCGGACGTCGCGATCAGCGCCAGCGTCACCGGCGGAAGCTCGGTCCCATTGCTTTTCAGGAACTCCACGATGCCGGGCACGACCACGCCCATCATGAAGCCGAGCATCCCCATGATCAGCACCATCACGGTCGCGGGGTAACGCGCGGCCTTCTTGACGCGCTGGCGGATGGCGTCTTCCCATTTCACGTGTTTTGTAAGGTGGCGGAAAGACTCCGTGAGCTTGCCGCTTTCTTCGCCGGCCGCGACCAGCGCGGCGTAGAGATCCCCGAAAACCTTCGGATGCTTCTCGAACGCCTGCGACAGCGGCGTGCCGCCCTGGACATCGTTGAGAATGGTCGTCGTCAGGTCGCGCAGGCGCGGCGTATCGGTGGAATCGCGGACGTCGGTCAATGAATCGAGCAGCGGCACGCCGGCGGCCTGCAACTGTTCCAGGTGCACAAAGAATTGAATCTTCTCGCGGGCACTCACGCCCTTGGCCATGGCCGTCGACAGCGCGCTGGTTTTCACCGGCTTGCTGTCGATCAGCATCAAGCCGATCTCCTCCAGCTGCTGGTGGAGGTCGGTCTCGTTATTGGCCGACAGCTTGCCGCGGACCTGGCGGCCGGCGTCGTTCAAGGCGCGGTAGGCGTATTGAGCCATGCGCTAGACCACCTCGAGGCGGTTGGTGAAGTCGACGATATTCATCGCCGCCTTCAGGCTGGTTCTGCCTTCAAGCACCTTCGCGGTGGCGTCATCGACCATCGGCACGAAGCCGGCGCCGCGCGCCGCCTTCTTGATGGCCGGCAACGGCGCGTCTTCGATCACCAGGGCGTCCACCTCGTCGTTGAACGGCAGGATTTCGGAGACCGCGATACGGCCCTTATAGCCGGTCTTGCGGCAGTTATCGCAGCCTTTCGGGTGGGCGATTTGCGGCGGGTTCGCGGGATCGACGGCGAGAAGCCGGCATTCATCCTCGGTCGCCGCGCGCATTTCCTTACAGTCGTCGCACAGCTTGCGGACGAGGCGCTGCGCGATGATGCCGATGACGTTGCCCGCCATGAGATTGGGCTTCAGGCCAAGGTCGAGGAGACGCGGGATGCAGCCCGCGGCGTCGTTGGTGTGCAGAGTCGTGTAAACCTGGTGACCGGTCATCGCGGCGCGCAGCGCCATGGTCGCCGTGCCGCTGTCGCGCACTTCCCCCACCAGGATGATGTCCGGGTCCTGACGGAGCAGGGTGCGGATGCCTTCCGAGAAGCTGAGCGAGCTGCCTTCGCGCACCTGCGCCTGGCGGATCAATGCCAGTTCGTATTCGACAGGGTCCTCAAGGGTCATGATGTTGACGTCGAGGGAGTTGATGTAAGCCATCATAGCGTACAGGGTGGTCGTCTTGCCGGAGCCGGTCGGCCCCGTGACGATGATGATGCCTTCGGGCTTCTGCACCATGCGCTTGATCAGCGCGAAATTGTGTTGCGTGTAGCCCAGCTTGTCGATGGTCACCAGCGCCTGGGATTTATCGAGAATACGCAGCACGACGTTTTCGCCGTGGATCGTGGGCAGCGACGAGGCGCGGAAGTCGACCTTGCGGTTGCCGATTTCCAGGGTGAAGCGGCCGTCCTGGGGGTTGAGACGGTCGGCGATGTTCATGCCGCCCATCAGCTTGATGCGGTGGCAGGCCGCGGCCCAGTGGCGCTTGTGCAGGGTTCGGATCTGCGTCATTTCGCCGTCGATGCGGTAGCGCAGACGCAGGAAGTTGCCTTCCGGCTCGAAGTGGACGTCCGAGGCGCCGGTCTTGATGGCGTCGAGCAGCAGCGCGTTCACAAGACGCACCAGCGGATGGAGGTATCCGCCTTCCATCTGTTCGACGTACTGGGTTTCCTCATCCTCGCCGGACTCGAGCGATTCAAGTTCCTTGAGCACGCCTTCGATGGAGAGTTCGTGGCCGTAGTACTGGTCGATGGCTTTCTGGACTTCGGTGTCCGAGCAGACCAGCGGCGCGACATTGGTGCCGGCCGGGAAGAAACGCTTGACCTTGTCGATGGCGAGAACGTCGTAGATGTCCGCCATGGCCAGACGCAGCGTCTTGCCGTCGAAGGACACCGGGAACGCGCGGTACCGCTGCGCGGCTTCCTTGGGAAGGAGATTGAGGGCCTCGGCCTCGACGACCGTCGCGCCGGGCACGAAGCGCTGGTAACCCGAGCTTTCCGCCAGAACCGCCGACAGCGCCTGTTCGGTGATGAACCCGAGCTCGACGAGCAGCTCGCCGAGCAGTTTGTTGGATTTCGCTTTTTCCTGGAACGCGACCTCGAGCTGATCTTTCGAGATCAGTCCGCGCTCGACCAGAAGGTCACCAATACGTGCTGTCGGTGCGGGTTTGGCCCCACCTTTGTCGCCGTCCATCGTGACCCCCGTCCCCGGCAAAAATCAGTCGCAAATTCTATACGACCGGCCTGTTTAAGGCGAGGCTTTAGACGCGCTGCGGCACGCAGATTATGTAGGTTTTTAAAGGGTCGTAGGGCGTTTCGTCGGGTGCATCGAAGTGATTTTTCGCGTCGATGGGATCCCAGCGCGAGGTTGCCCGCACGCTGCCCGTATCGATCTTCCCGTCATCGAACCGCTCGTCGATCTTGCGGGCCGCGTCGCCGGGGATGCGTGTCGCGCAAATGACGTTCTTGAGACCGACGTTGTCCTCGGCGAACCCGAACTGGCCCCCGAACAGGTTTTCCGGCATCGCCGACTGACCGACAAGCGCGGTATCGCCGTCAAGCATGCCCGCGAAGCGCAGATCGCGCCACGCGTTGAACTGCTCGCCGGTCGCGTTGCCGTAGTCGCTCAGCAAGCCTTGGATGCGCAGATCGCCGGCCTGCGAGACGCTGACGCCATTGACGATGTAGATGGAGTTTGTCCGGTTCCAGACCCGCGGCGCCTTTGGATCGTCGCCCGGCATCGCCCGGTACTGGGTTTCGTATTTAACGACACTGTCTTGAAATTGACGGAACTGGTTGGCCGTCACCACGCCGCGCGTGGCCACCACCAGTTCGCGCCCCTTGAGCGACATAACAAACGTAAAGCCCAGAATGGCCACCGCGATGACCATCTGGAGGGCGCTGAATCCCGCTTGATATCGCCTGGCCGCTGCCATCGTGAACTTCTCAGCACCGCCACTTTGCACGGCATCGCCGAGGCTAAAGAAAAAGAGTGCGGAAGGATACCTTCCGCACTCTTTTAAACCACTGACGTCAAGAAAACTCTTAGTCGACAGCGAAGAGAAGATCGCACTCGCGCGTTTCTGTCGAAGCGGTGACGGTGTAAGCGGTTTCAGCGTCACCACACACACCTGTCGCGAGCTTACCGGTGTTGCGGATGCGGCCGAGGCCGGGAACACCGTCGTCAAACTTCTGATCGATCTGGTAAGCACTCGCGCCCGTCAGAGCGGCATCGGCAGCTGCGGCGATCCCGTCGGTGACCCCCGCCAAACGCAGCCACACAGCGGTCAGAGCGGACGCCGGAGCAGCCGTTTGACCTTCGTGCGTGCCGGACGCGGCGGTGAAGCCGGTGTTGTTCCACGGCGCCTGCGGCAACGGCGACGGCGTTGCGGTTCCGGAGAACACCGACATGCCGCTGCTGGTCGACGCGACCTGGCCACCGCCGTACAGGCCGGCGGCAACGAGGCCCTGGAAGTAGCCGAAGAACTCGCCCGCGCCACCGTCGATGGCCGCGATCGCGGCCGCATTCGAAGCAGCGACGCCAGCAGCCGCGGCGATGAAGCCGTTGCGGTCACCATTGGGAACCTGCGCGGAAATCTTGGTGCTGCCTTCATTGAAGTCACCCGGGAGCGCGCGATAGCGATCGACGAAAGTGTTCTGCGCGGCGCGGATCTGATCGTACATGGCGGCCACGTTTTTCTGGCGCGCGCTTTCGATTACTTCTTGCCCCTTCAAGATCCCGCCGACGATCAAACCAATGATCACCAGCACGATCGACATTTCGATCAGCGTAAAGCCACGCTGATCACGCGACATGTAACTTGGCATTTTGAAACCCCCGAAATCTGAATGCTTTTCTAGCGCAGTCGGAACGGATCGCTCTATATCCGAAGCTTGTTCTTATCTAACACAGGTGCAACCTTCCGCACCAGACTCTTTTGGCGGCAAATTTATGAGATAATTCAAAGAGATGAGGAAACACCAGTGTATGGTTTGGGCCACAAAGGCGTTACAACCACACCGTGTTTTATTCCTTTTCCGTTTTCAATCTCTGAGAAACGTCGTCGATCCAATTAATTTCTTCCGGTGTCAATCTGTTCAACTTTTCCGCGCGCACCTTTTCGATCGTGTCATAGGCCTCCCCGAATCGGCCCAGCTTTTCCAGCAGGAGCGCCGGAAACATCCAAACCCACGACGGCACGCCCTGGAAATCGTAGGTCGCGACGCGGCGCGCGATTTCCAAAGCCCGTTCCGTGTCGCCAAGGCGATGATCGGCGAGTTCGATGCCTTGCGTCAGCCAAAACCAATGCCGCTCGGGGTCGGCCGCCGCCTTCTCCGCGATAAAATCGATCAGCCGCGCGAGGTCGGCCTTGTTCTGGGTAAAGGAAAAGTAGCGGCTGGCGAGGATGAAGTGATGCGCCGCATTCGGATCGAGGGCGGCAAGGCCCCTCAGCCAACCCAGTACATAAGTATAGTTATACTGGCCGATCGGCGTGACGCGGCCCCCGCCGTCCCCGGCGTTCTGTAAATCGATCGCCATGCGGCGATAGAGGAACTGGTCGTCGCCAAAGGCGAGTGCTTTGCGCGCAAGGTCACCGGGCGGCGGCGACATGACCGGCGGATCGCTGTGGATATCGCGATTGAATTCCGCGAGCCCCGCATGCGCCCCGAGAAGGGCCACGCAGAGTGCGGCCATCGTCCGCGGAACCTTGCCGACGTCGGCGGTTCCGAACATCAGAATTGCCTGCGCGTGAGGTCGAAGATCGAAGCCGCAAGGACCAGGCCAAGGAACACGAGGCCTTGTGCAAAAGGCCACAACAGCTGCCCATTTTGGCCGTACACGAGCCAGCCGGTTTGGGCGAAGAGATCCAACCGCGGGATGATCAGCGCGAGCACATCGACGACATAGTCCGACGCCCTGGCTTCCCGGGCGCCGGGCATGAAGTCGCGGATGCCCAGGAACAGCCCCATCAGGCGCGAGAGCGCGTAAAAACCGAGTGAAAAAATCACGCACGAGGTCGCCCGTTCCAGCATCAGGCCCGAAAAGATCGCAACCGCGACGACGATGAGACACTCGAGCAGCAACGAGAACGCCCAGACCGGGACGCCGCCGGGCACCGGCGCCACGATCCAAAGCGTGGCGGCAAGCCCGGCCACGAAAACACACGTCACGAGCCCGAACCCCAGCCAATAGCCGAGCACAAAACGTCCACGGGTCAGCGCGCGCGCCAATATGCCTTCGACCTCGCGCGTTTCGATCATGCTTTGGACGTGGAACGCGACAAAAACCACGAGGCCCGCCACGAGGACGATGCGGCCGGCCCCTGCCGCGAACACGACCACGGCCTGCGCTTGCTCGATCAGCGCGGTTCCGCCGAGGAAAATGGAAATACCCGTCGCGCCGATGAGCGCGAGCAGCAGCCCGGCGAAAAGGCGATTGCGAAGCGCGGTGAGCGCGACAAGCCGAACCGTTGCCAACATAACTCAACAGCCCTTCAAGCGCCCGGCAAAGAGCCTAGAAAACGATAGGGCGCGGATCCGGCGTGAAAGTCTTGTAAAGCCGGATGTCTTCGTCAGAGATCGTCTCCGGCGCGTTGGCGAGGGTCGCGCGGATAAATACGACAAGCTCGGTGACCTTGTTCTGCTTGATGTCCTGCGACACCGCTTTACCGAGAACCGGAATGTCCATGAAGCCGGGCAGGCCTTCACGCGTGTTCTGCACGTCTTCCTGCATCAGGCCGCCCATCACAACGGTCTGGCCGGATTCCATCGTGACCAAGGAATCCATCTCCCGCACTTCGACGATCGGGATCGGCGACGACACAATCGGCGCCGAACTGTTGGCCTGCTGCGCGAGCGCGACCGTCACCGCGACGCCGGGGTCGTTCACGTACCCGGTGACCCGCGTGATGGACGGACGCATACTCAAGGAAATACGCCGGGAGATGGGATCGATCGCGGGCTGAACGCTCAGGATCATGCCGATCGGAACGGTCTTGATCTGACTGTCCACCGTCAAACGGTCGCGCTGGCCGGCCTGCGTGGCTTCCTGAAACTCCACCTGCAAATCGAAAAAGACTTGGTTTTGGGCGACCTTGAGAAGCGCAACCTGATTGTTGAGCGCCGTCAGGCGCGGGCTGGAGAGCGTGCGCACGGTGCCGAACTGACGCACAAGCTGAAGCGCGAGACTGAGATCGCCGTCATTCATCCACGCCGCGGTAAAGGTGGGGTCCGCCAAGGTGGCCGGCACGACTTCACGCGTGAAGTTCGTGCCGATCGTCAGGTTATCGTTCGTGGCGGGAAACCGCAGATCGCCTTGCGGGCCGAACACGGCATTCCAGTCGATGCCCGCGCGGTATTGGTCGTTGAGCGTGACCTCGACGATCTTTGCTTCGATAAGCACCTGCTGATTCACGGCCGCGCGCACATCGCGCAGATACCGTTCGATGGCCATATGCTGGCGTCGGGTCGCGAAGACGGTGATGATGCCGGCTTGCGGATTGAGGCTGAAGCGGCTGGCGGCGACAGGCGCCGCGGCCGGCTGCGGGGCTGGCGCGGGCGCGGCTACGGCCGCGCCGCCGCCCTGATCTTCTTTCAACATCGCGTCGAGTTGTTGCTGCCTGTTCTGCGTCAGGGCGGCGGCTTGCGCCGGCAGCGCGGCGGCGCCTGCACCACCGCCGGCGCCGGCGGCTCTGCCCGCAGCCGGCGGTGCAGCGGGGTCGGCGCCGGGCGTTGCCGGCGCCGACACTTGCGGCGTGAAGCTTGCATCGATGGCCGCCTGTTGGCGGCTGCGCCGCGTCTGGATGCTGCCGAGGATCCCTTCGACGTTTTTGCCGATGGTCTCCCAGAAGTTCGAACTCGCCGTCTGGCTGACGCTGCTGACCGATCTGTTTGAACCGCCGCCGCCGCCGCCGCCGCCGCCGCCAAGCGCCTGCGCGACCGAGGACGCATCGGACGAGGTGCTCGCCGAAGATGTCGACGAACGCTGCACGTCGAGCACATCCATGCGGTATTGCTCGAGATACGGATCGTCGATTTCCACGCGCAGCGTGTTGCGGATCATTTTGTAGCGAAGCTCGGCCAGCTCCGAGATGCGATCGACCACTTCGATGAAGGGTCGATCGGTCGCCGTCATGATGATGCCGCCGGAGATGCGCGGGTCCATTTCGAGATCGACGCCGGCGCGGCGGGAAAGTTCGATGAGAATGTCGCGGACGGATGTGGTTTCCGTCACCGAGATCGAGACACGACGCGTATCGGCAAGTTCCGGCGCCGAGGGCGCCGCGACGACCGATTGGAAGCCCGGGATCGGCGGCTCGGCGCCCGGCGATGCCTCGCCCGGCTTCTTCTCGGGACCGCGGCGGCTGAGGAGCTTCGCGTACTCCTCCTTATTGATATCGCCGGCGGTGTCGTAATCGTTGAGGTGAGTGCCCGAACAGGAACTGAGCATCGCGGCGATGGCCGCCAGCGCGACACCTGAACGCAGCCGCTTCGCGGCCGCGACGGCCGAAAGAATTCCAGCGCCCATCACGAAATATCCCCCGTACCAAACTCGCCAAGGACCGATGCGGCTGACGCCGCCCATCCTCTATTTCCCCGCGGGGTTGATGCATACCCCGCGCGAAATCGCGCGGCCCTTTAAGCACACCCCAATCCATCTAACAGGTAGCATGCGGGCCATTGCAAACCAAGGCCGGAACCCGGGCCGGCCCCGCCGGCCAACGCCATATTACAACGTGATGAGGGCGCACCAGAAGGCCAGCAAAAGCACCGGGCCGAAGGCAAAATGGCTCCCCCGCCTGTCGTTTTGCATCCAGGGCAGAAGCGCCACCCCCGCCCCCATGGCCCCGGCGAGGCCAAGAGCCGTCAGCAGCGGAACCGGCGGTAGCGCCAGGGCCGCGGCCGCCATCAGTTTCGCATCGCCCATACTGAGCCCCTGACGGATAAGCCGCCGGCCGGCTGCATCCAGCGCGAGCGCCGAGACGAAGACCAGGATGCACGCGACCGCCGCCGTGATGTAATCGCCGTCGCCGGCGGCGCGCAGCGCGATAAAGAGAGCCGCAAGGACCGCGAGCAGGCTGTTGGGCAAGCGGCGATGTTCAACATCGATGATGGCGAGCGCCATCATGACCGGAGTCGCCGCCAGGGTGAGAAGGAGGCGGGCCGGATCCTCGATGGCGAGCGCCGCGGCGGTGAAAAGCAGCGCCATCAGCACCTCGATGGCGGGATAGCGCCACGACACGCGCGCGCCGCAGTGCGCGCATTTTCCGCCGTGCATCACCCACGACAGCACCGGCACCAGGTCCTTGGGCGTGAGCGCGGTTCCGCACGAGGGGCAGGCCGACCTGCCCTTCGCGATGCTGATGCCGCGCGGCAGCCGGTAGCTGAGCGCGGTAATGAAGCTTCCGAAAATCAGACCCAGCACGATCACGACGGGAAGCGCGCTCAGGGGCAGCGGCCCTTGCATCGGGATCATCTATTGCGGCTTGGCCGCGGCCGGCGGGTTCGCGGCCGACGCCGCGGGAGCGGCAATCCCGAACGCGTTCTGAGCGCGCGCATAGGCTGTTTTTGTCCAGTCCCGCAGCGGCGGGCTGGCGGCAAATATCACCGCGGCGAGCACAACCGCCGCGGCGAGGCCCGCGTACCAGATTGGCCCCGCGCGGCGCGCGTTGGCCTTGGCCACGAGTTGCGGACTGTCCGCGATGGCGCCGTCGGCGTGCTTTTCGGTGACCTGGATCGATCCCGCCCCGTAGGCGACCAGCAGCGCCTTGTCGGCGAGAATGTTGATGACGCGCGGCACGAAATTTGCCGCTCGCGCGATGCGCGCCATGGCGGCCTCGGAGAAGATCGGAAATTCGATGCCGGCGATGCGGCTGGTCTGCACGCGGTGCGCCATATAGTGCACCGCCTCAGCGACGTTCAGCGGACCGGTGTTGAAAGCGAAACCGATGCGCTGATTGATCTGGCGCAAATTGGGCTGCCGCAGAAGGTCGTCGAGTTCCGATTGCCCAAACATCACGATTTGCAGGAGTTTGCTGCGCTCGGTTTCAAGGTTCGAAAGAAGGCGTACCGCTTCGAGGCCTGAAGCGCCCAGCGCCTGCGCTTCATCCACGATGAGCACGGCGTTGCGGCCCAAGGCGTGCTGTTCAAGCAGGAATGTGTTCAGGCCCTGAAGCATCTGCGAACGCGAGCCCGTCTCGATGCCGAACTCGGCGCAGACGAGGGTGACGATGCTTTCGGGATCGACTTGCGGCGCGTTGAGATAAGCGACCGCATCGTTGGACCCGACGAGTTTGCGCAGCAGCAGCCGGCACAACATCGTCTTGCCGGTGCCGACCTCGCCCACGACCTTCAGGATGCCGGTATTCCGCGCGATCCCGAACAAAATGGATTGGATGATCTCGGTGTGCTTCTCGGCCGGATAATACTGATTGGTATTGGGCGTGAGCGTGAACGGATGTTCTTTCAGCCCGAAATGACCGAGGTATGGCATGCCCCGCCCCCGGCCTAACGGGCCCGCAGGAACCGCACCCGGCGTTCGATCTCGGTCGCGGACAGCTCGATGGGACCACGGCCGCCGGAGATCGACGCGAGCACGCGTTCGTAGCTTGCGACCGCCTGGTCGCGGCGGCCCAGGTGGTCGAGCACGAGCGCCATGTTGTACTGATACATGACGGTATCGGGCGCGAGCGCGAGCGCGCGGCGGAAGTAATCGAGCGCCTGCGGCAGCGAGCCGAGTTTGGCGTAAGCCAGACCGATCTGGGCCTTGATCGGACTGAAGGTCGCGTATTGCCGTTCGAGATCCAGCAAACGTGCGAGCGCCTCTTGCGGCGCGCGTTCGGCGGCGACGGCGGTGAGATTCGTCAGGGCTTCGCGATTTTCCGCATCGAGCTTCAGCACGCCTTCGTAGGCGCCCTGCGCGTCCTGACCGCGTCCGAGCTTCTGAAGCGCCGCGCCGCGCCCCAGCAGCGCGAGCACGCTGTTCGGTTCTTCCTTCAGTGCGTCGTCGTAGAAGCCGAGCGCCATATCGTACGAGCCGCGGACCAGCGCGTCATAACCGGCGGCCGCATTGGACCGCGCGGTCTTCGATACTTCGCGGACCGTGACCTGATTGCCCACGCCGGCCAATTCAAATTCGGAGCGCGAGATGGAAATCGGCGGACTCAACATGCGCGCCGGCGAGTCGGCAGGAATATTCGGCATCGCCTCGGGTTTTTGCGGCGTCCGCGGCGCGGATGCTTTCGGGGCCTCCGGCTTTGCGGCCACGGGCGGCGCGGCGGCGATTTGGGTTTCGGCGGGTTTGGTTTCGTCCACGGCGGTGGCGACGGGAGAAGCGGGAGCGCTGGACGCAGGCTCAGCCGCCGCAGGTTCGGCGGCCGGCGGGACGACCGCGGGCGTGGAAGCGGGGGCGGTTGTTTCGGGCGCGGGAGCCGCGGGAGGCTGCATCACGGGCGGCAACGGCGGCGCCGCCGCGACTTGCGGGGCGGCCGGGGGCATCAACGTGTCTTGGAACATGACAAACGCAACGCCGCCGCCAACGGCAACGATAAAAATTGCCGCCATGGCCGCGCGATTAAGCATCAGTCCGCGGCCTGCCGTGGCCTTCAGGGCCCCCGACGCCGCCAAGCGCTGTGGATCAAAGCCGGAGTCCGAAGGTCCAGATTGGCGCAGCTCGTTTTCTTTCTCGGCCTTCTGCAAGGCCTTGTAGAGCACGCTCATTGACTATCGCCCCAGATCGCGACACGCCGCGCAGGCGCGTGCGACACCCCAAATCGCCGCAGATTCTTCAACGTCTCGATGGGCCGTTTTCCCGCCCCGGCTACCGTTAAGCAACCTATACGCATACACCGGTGCTGGCAAGCATCCGCGCAGGCAGGAAAACCCATCGGATGTATTTGAAAACAGGGGATATTTTTGATCTCAACGAGGGGTAGCCAAGGCGCCGCCTTTCGCGGCGGCTAGACGCGCGGCAACGCTTGAACTTCGAACGACGCGGGCGCGCGGCCTTCCACGTAGGCATCCCACATCCGTTCGAAAGCCGCTTCCAAATGGCGCGTGAAACGGGGCGTGTCGAACAGTGTGCAGGTGGATCGGTTCGCCTCCAGCCTGGCGCGGAGCGAGGTGCGGTATGCCTCATCAAGGCCGATACGAACGGCGATTTCCTCATACGCCGACGGCGAGCGCGCGACGAGTTCGGGAAGACCGGCCGCCTGCAGAAGGCTCGCCGCGACGCGGGTCTGATAGGAGTTTCCAAGGGTCGCGACGACCGGGCAGCCCGCCCACAGGGCGTCACTTGCCGTGGTATGTCCATTGTAGAGCAAGGGGTCGAGATAGAGATCGCATTGGTGATAGCGGGCCATGTGATCCGCGTGTTCCGGAACGCGCTCGGCGAAAACCAAACGATCGCTTGAGATGCCGAGGCTTGCGGCGCGCTGGCGCATATTGTCCGCGGTTCCCTTCCGCTGCGAGGCAAGCCAAAGGATGCTGCCCGGCACGCGGCCCAAGATCCTCATCCATAAATCGAACGCCGCGGGAGTCAGTTTTTTCGTCTCATTGAAGCTGGTGTAGACAACGCCCGCCGCCGGCAGGCCATATTCGGCCCGCGTGCGCGACGCATCTCCAACAGCTCTTTTGCGGTCGTTCACCTGATGGCATTCCGGCAAGTAGACCAAGGCTTCCGTGAACCACTTCTGCTGTTCGGGCGGCACGATCGTCTTATCGACGATGACATAGTCGGTCTGCGCGCTGCCGGTGGTCCCCGGGTGACCGAGATAGTTCACCTGCACGGGAGCGGGCCGCCGCGCGATGATGGAGTTCGGGCCATTGGCCATGTTGCCCGTGAGGTCGATGAGAATATCGACGCCGTCCTCGACGATAAGGCCCGCGCCGGCGCGCGGTGAGAGCGTCGAAATGTCCCGATACTTATCGAAGGATTTTTTGACCCGGGCCGCGAGGCTCGATTTGTTGTCGTTCAACACACCGTAACCGTAAACGCGAAAGCGCTTGCGATCATGCAGTTCGAAAAGCTCGGCGATCAGACGCGCGACCGGGTGTTCGCGAAAATCGGCCGAAATATAACCAAGGGTGATCGGGCGTTCGGCGGATCGCCGAAATTCAACGGCCATCGGACGATATGACTTTTCGAACATTCCCGAATTAATCCGGGCGGCGCGGTAATGCAGTTCCGGATCGTCGGTGAAATACATACCGTGCCCGCAGGCCGCAGCCGCGTTTTTCTTCATCGCCGCGACGGTGCGCTTAAGCCAGTCTTCGTAGTTGGTCCAATCAGCGGTGAGGATCGCGTGATAGAGCGCAAGGCCGGGTAAACGGCTGTCGGTAGAGCCCGCATTCATCGCCGCCAACGGCACACCGTACGCCTCGGCAAGATTGCCGTCGTTTTCCAGGCATACCGAAAGATGCGCCGCCGCTTCCCCCATCCACGGCTTCAGCATCAGCGCATAGCGGTAGAAACGCGCGGCCTCTCGCGGGCGATACTGGAATTCGAGGTTCAATCCCATCCTATCGGCCAGTTCGGCGGCATTTGGATCGGCCGCAAGCTGGCGGCGAAGCTCCACCTCGGGTGTGCGGACGTACTTGTCATGCATGGTGGGCCGCGTGAGACGGCCCTTCATCCGATGGAAGGCGCTGCTGAAAGCGCCGGGCGGAGCGGCATCGGCCCAAGGCGTGAGGATCTTGGCGGGCCGCCCAAGTCCGGGACCGAGGATGGCGATGCGTTCAAGCGCTTCGTTGTAAAGCGGCGTCAGAAAGGCCGCTTGGCAAAACGATTCATATGCGAGTTCAAAGTGATTCAACTCGCCCAAGGCGAGGCCGCGGTGATACCACGCCTCGCCGAAAGTGGGGCAATGTTTGATGGCCGCATCGAACTCGGCCAGCGCCGCCGCGGGCGATCCCGCGCCCGCAAGCGCGATGCCTTTTCGATTGTGGTATCCGAGGCGCAGGGCCGCGCGAAGCTCGTCGTCGTATTCCGGATTGTCCTCGATTGTGAAATCCGGGGGCGAGAATTGAAGCTCGGGAAGATCCGATTTCATCGCCCGCCTTAAGGCTTACGCGCGGTCATGTTGAGGCTGATGGGCACTCCCGCCACCTGCACGAGGCTGCAATCGGGAAAAAGGCCGAATTGTTCGACTCTTTTCGCGTCTTGAAAGCCGACCGAGGTCAAGTAGTAGCCCAACAACTCATGAGACAAGCCCACGGCATGAAAATCAAACTCGTCGATCTGACCGCCAAACATGATCTGCATGATCTGGAAACGATGCTCGGCCTTCAGCGTGGGTGAAAGATAAAGCCGGCACAGCATCTCGAGGTCGGGCACGCTGATCATCACCGTGCCGCCCGGCGCCAGCACACGGAACCATTCCCGAAGCGCGGCCTGCAAATCGACTTGATAGGAAATGTGTTCCAGAACGTGGCTGGCGTAAATCGTATCGACAGAACCGTCCGCAATTTGCGACAGGTCGACGCAGTCGCCCACGAAGTCGACTTCCGGGCCGGGCGCGATGTCAAAGTTTTTCCAGCCCTCAACCCGCGCACGAGACCCGATGTTCAACTTAATCGACATAGATTGTGCCTTTCGCCCGCGCCTGATCGGTAAGACTCGGGCTCACTTATTGGGCTGGCGGAGTTTGTCGTGGATTTGCAGAAGTGTATCGGTGCGGCCCAACTGACGCGCGAGGTCGGCGAGAATGCCGAGGACACCTGGATGATGAACGCGCCGCAGCACCCACCCCGACAGCAAAAGGGCGCCGGCAACGCGCAAGCCGACTCCCGGACGCACCTCATTCTTCGCGACGATGGGGACGACCGGTGAGACGCCGTCCGGGGCATAGTTGCTGGCTTGTTCTTTCTCTTGCTTGGCGGCGGCGCGCCGGTACCTTCGGTTCATTCGGTTCTCGCGATAATAGGTCCCTTGGCGTTCAATATAGCCAAAGGCCGTCAAACTCGCTTTGCCAAAATGCTGGTGCGCGGGCTGAGAAACCCGCGCCGTTCGCAGCTCTATTATTTGCCCCGACGCAGGGCCGGCGCCGACTGCACGCTACTTCACCGTAATCGTGATCTTCTCCGACACCACCGGCGGCGCGTGCGGCTTGTGGTCCTTGTCGGCGAAAACCAGCTGGAGGGTGTGTTTGCCCGGCGCCAGCTTGAGTTCGACTTCGGTCTGGCCTTTGCCGAAGTGCATCACCTGGGGATCGTCGATCGGCAGGTAGGTGTCGAGCGGCGGGGCATCCTTGTCGATGACGAGGTGATGATGGCCCGTGCCTTCGGTCTCGGTTCCCGCGGGCGCGACGCCCATGCCCTTCAGGCCGAACTGCACGCGCACCGGCCCGGACAGCGTGTCGCCGTTCTTCGGCGCGATGATGTAGACCTGCGTGCCGGGCGCGGACGGCGTATCGGCGGCGAAGGCCGTGGACATGAATGCGCCTGCGATCACGGCGGCGGCCAGCGTGGAACGGATCATCGAAAAACTCCCTGCAAATGATGTCGGCGGATCGTAGGAACTCACGGCGTTTCTGGCAACGTCGTCCGCACGATGAAACGCCCCTCGCCGGGTCTGCGATTGTAACGCGCGTCGCCGACGGTGACGTCGATGTGGCCGTCCTTACGTATGATGTCGGCGAACGGGAGACGCGACCAGTAGAGGAAATCGGCGATGTGCACGTCATGCGCGGCGGCGCGCGCGACGGCCGGATCGTCCATGCGGGTGGGCACCAGTTCGGGGTCGAGCTGAAGGTCGGGCGCCGGCGCCCAGGCAAAGGCGCCAAAGCCGTAGCGCCCGCCGAGGTCGAAGATCACATCGCGGCGAAAGGGATTCACCGGCACCGGGCTCGCGACCACGGTGATCGGTGTCCCGAGCCCCTGCCGCGCGACTTCGCGCGCCGCATAGCCTTCGACCCACACGCCGCCGATCCCCATGGCGCTTACATAGGTGACGACAACCACCAGCGCGATCACCGCCGGTTTTGGATGATCTCCCCCGCGCCAGCGTTCCTTGCGGCGCGACAACCAAACGCCGACGGCCAGCGCGCCCCACACCCACAGATCGATGATGAACAGCGCATCGCCGTAGAACCAGCGCTCGGAGAACGGCATCAGGCACCTGATGCCGTACGTGTTCAGGAAATCCATCAGGGGATGCGAAAGCGTGCCGATATAAGCCAAGCCGACGAGCCATCCGAAATGCACCGGCGCGCGCGCGGCCGGCCGCTTGCCCCGGCGGGCCTGCCACCGGTCGAAGGCGAACATCGCAGCGGCGAGAAGCAGCGGCAAAACGACAAGCGCGATGGGGCCGTGGGTCCAGCCGCGCCGGAAATAGAGGCTGCCGCGCTCCATGAACATGGTGACGCCGTCGATGTCCGGCAGGTTGGCGGCGATCATCAGGGTCGCCATGCCGAGGCCGGTCTTTTTCTTGAGGCCGGCTTGGCCAAGCGCGGCGCCGGCGAGCGTATGAGCGAGATTGTCCATGGGGAACCGGCGCGCGGGAGGGGAAGCGGCTTCAAGTCTATAGCGGCGCGGATGGCCTGTGTATACTCCGCGCACCTTTCCGTCGGCGCATCAGATCCATGACCGAGCCCGAGCAATCGGCACCCGTCCCCAGGCTTTCGCGCGCGCGGCGCGCGCTGCTGATCGCCATGCCCGCCATCGCGGTTCTGTCCGTGGCGGCCGGGGTCACGGACTATATCGATCTCGACACACTCGCCGCGCACCGCGCGGAGCTTCTGGACTTCGTGGCGGCGCATCGCACGCTGGCCGTCATCGCCTTCACATTTGTCTATTTCGCCGGCGTAGCCTTGAGCATTCCAGGCTGGGGCGTGTTGACCGTCCCCGCCGGCTTTCTCTTCGGGCCGGTCCTGGGCGCGATCGTTGTGATCGCGGCGGCCACGTCCGGCGGGGTCGTGGTGGTGCTCGCGGCGCGTTACATCCTCACCGATGCGCTGCGCGCCAAAGCCGCGCCCGTTATCGGCAGGCTGGAGGCCGGCTTCCATGAAAACGCCTTCAGTTATCTGCTGGCGTTACGCCTGACCCCGGTGTTGCCGTTTTTTCTCGTCACTCTCGGCGTTGCGTTCCTGGGCGTGAGGATGCGCACCTTCATCGCCGCGACGGTCCTCGGCCTCATTCCGGTGGCGTCGGTCTACGCGACTCTCGGCGCCGGCATCGGCCATGCGCTGGAAGCCGGCGCGCACGATCCGCTCGCGGCGGCGCGCGAGCCGACGGTCATCGGCGGCCTGCTCGGGCTGGCCGCGCTCGCGCTGCTGCCGGTCCTGGTGAAACGCCTGCGGCGAAGCTAAATAGAACGCGCGACAAAAAGCGTGTGAGGATAGGGCGTCCAGTGCGCGAGATGGTGGATCTCGGGCGCGAAGCCGGCGCCGCGCAGCAGAGCGGCATTCTCCGCGCAGGACCTGAAATGCAGTTCACCGGTTCCGAGGGTGAGCCCGATCCCGGTCATGACCTTCTCCTGCGCCCGCGCGACGGCGTACTTCCAGGCCGGATGCGTATCGTTGGTTTTCAGCAACAGGACGCCGCCCGGGGCCAGCAACTTGCGGCACGCGTCGAGCAGACTTCGTTTCAGCGGGTCAGGCAGAAGATAAAGAACGTCCAACACGACGATGGTCTCGAACCGTTCGCCGGCGATCGATTGAACAAGCCCTTCGCGGAACGCAACGGCGGGCAGGCCGCGCCCGGCGCGCAGGGCGACCGAAATTTTGGCCGGCGACGGATCGATGCCGACGATGCGGCGCCGGGGGTCGGCGCTTGCGAGCGCAAGGCTGAAGAGTCCGTGCCCGCATCCGACATCGAGAACCGGTCCGGCCTCCGGCACCCGCGCGGCGACGCTGCGCAGGGGCGCGAGCATGTGGCGCGCCAATACGAACGCACGCGTGCCGCGGGCTTCATCGCGGTAAAGTTTGCGCGCGGCGGAAAAGTCGGCCGCGCTCATGGGCGCCCGCCCCTCAGATCGAGCACATAACTCAGAACCGCATCCATGCGTTTGACCTCGACAACCGCCCGCCCTTCCGGCCGGACGCGGCAGCGCGGGTTGGTGAGATCGCCGCCCATGAAAAAGTCGGCCTTCGTGCGATCGTCGGTGAGGCCGATCGCGGGCGGGAGATAAGAACCGGCGGAGGTATTGGCGCCGCACACGAACACCAGCGCCTTTTCCGGAACCGCGCGCCCGGCCGCGCGCTCATCGGCAAGGAATTGCGCCAGACGCAGCGTTGCCTCCTTGTAGGACACCCCCCAGTAGTCGAGTTCATAGCGGCCGTAAGCGCCGTGCAGGCCGCCCGCCAGGCTATTGAAGGCGAGGTACTGATAAGGATGGAGGCGCGCCATCAGGATGATTTCGCGGACGAGGGCCGCCGCCAGCAGCGCGGCAAATCCGAGCGCGAGGGCACGCCCGCGCCGTTCGAGAAATATCAGCGCCCGATCGAGGCCGATCGCGGCAAGCACGATCAACTGCGGCGCCACAAAAAGAAAATGGCGCACGCCGTTGTAGGTGCTCGGCCGGAACGCGGCGAAGGCCGCCAAAGGAACGACAACGGTCAACGCGACATATAAATATTGCAGCGTCGGCGCCGCGGTGAACCGCGCCGCCCGCAAATGCCGTGCCTGCGCGAAAGCCCAGGCGGCGATCAAGCCCGCGCCCAGCAGCACATACTCGGGCAACTGAACGGCGAACAGCGTGACAAGGTAGCGCGGCGGAAGGTCGGCCGAATTGACGATCTCGCCGGCCCACAGCATATCCGGGTGCCAATACAGATTGGCCGAGTCCGTGAATACGGAAACGATGTTGAGCGGCGCCTGTACGGACCAGGGCCACACCAGCGCCATGACGGCGAACGCAAGCGCAAAGACCGGCGCGAAGGGACGGATGTCCCGCAGGGTCTTCGCCGCGGCGCCGCGCACCCCCAAGGCCGGCACGAAGGCCAGCGCCCTGATCGCGATCACCGTTGCGATCTGGCCGATGAAAGCGAAGGCGATGATCCGCATTCCCAGCGCGAGCCCAAGACTGACGCCAAGCCCCGCGATAGAACGCCATGAGGCGCGCGCCTCGCCCAGCATCCGGCACGTAAAGTAGGCCACCCACACGCCGAGCCACGCAAGCGGCGCGTCTTTCGGATTGATGAAACTATGCCCGTAAAGCAGCGGCGTGGTCGCGAGGCAGGCGACCGCCATCAGGCCCGCCCGCGCCCCGGCCAGCAGGGTCGCGAGCTTCCAGGCGCCATAAAGGCCCGCGAGAAAGAACAGCCCGCCGATGAAGTGCCGGGTCTCGTATTCGCCGACAGGCGAAAGGCGCGAAGCGGCGGCGCTCAGGAGATCGAAGAAGCCGCCATATTGGTACAAATTGATAAACGAAAAGGCCGAGCGGTCCGCGAAACCGCTCATATAGTAGGCCAGAAGTTTGTGGCCGTAGGAGACGTGAAGCTCTTCGTCCCAGGAGATGCCGTAATCCTGAAACGTCAGGGCGATGACGGCGGCGAGGACGATGAAGATGCCGGCCGTTACCGCATGGGTCCAGGAGCGCCGGTCTATCGGACGACTGGTACTCCCGGTCAAAACGTCTCTCCCACGCAAACCACGGAGCCTATTCGCCGTGGCTCCGGCGACGCCGATCCATTAGCATCTCACGCTCGCGCCTCACAGACCTGATCATTAGCAGGTATGTCGTCATGGAAGCACTGTTCATCTTAGGCGGCTGGATCGCGGCGGTCGCCGGCGTCGGCGTTGGGATCACCCGTCCGTGGACATCGCCCGCGGCGCGGGACCTGCGCGCGCTCATCCCGGCAACGCTGGTGGCCGCCTGGGTGATCGGCAGCGGCTTCATGGCCTACCGGCAGATGATGGCCGACGGCGCCTGGACGGGCGCGAGCATCGCCATCGCCTTCGTTCCGGCGAAAGCGATCGTGCTGTCCCTTCTCGCTTACGCCGCCGGCCGCGCGTTCCAATCGGCGCGCATGAGCGGTGAGCGATCTTTAAGAAACTGGATGCTGCCGGGCGCGCTCGCGGCGGTGCTGGTGTATGCGGTAGGTTCGGACGTCACCGCTTTGCACGCGAGCAGGCTGGAGAGGCACGCCGCCAACCCCGCGCTCACGCAAGACCAGGCCCAGGAGCTTGCGCAGAAGATCCGCCGCGGCGGCGCCCAACGCGGCGAAGCCGCCGCGTTTCTCGGCAATCCAAAATGCCCTGCGGACCTGCTGGCCGAATATGCGGCCTCCGCGGATTCCTACTGGCGCACCGCGGCGGCGCGAAACGATGCGATTGATCCCGTGGTCGCGGCCAAGCTGGCGCGCGACGCGGACGAACAGGTCCGCTTTTACCTGGCGTTCAACCGAAAACTGCCCGCGGACATACTGGCCCAACTCGCCGCGGATTCCAGCGACAGCGTGCGCGACGTCGTGGTCTGGACCGACGGCTTGCCCGATGAAAGCTTTGACCGGCTGGTCGACGATCCCAGCGCCAAGGTTCGCGCCACCGCGGCGCTTCAGCCGCGCCTCTCAAAGACGCAGCGCGACAAGCTGCGGCGCGATCCCGAACAACGGGTGCGCGATGCGGCGTATCGTTACGGCGGCGAGTAAGTTGACCTAGATCAATGCATCCAACCCGAACACCCGCAGATTCCATGATGTGGTCCCGGAGAGATAATAAAATCGCATGACTCATCCAAAGAAGATTTCGACAGGCGCACGCTCAGGCGGCCGCTCGCCGCCGGCAACGCGGGTGAAGGCGGGCGATACGGCCCCGACCCTCACCGCCGAAGGTGTCGAGCGCTTCACGGTGGACAAGGCGGTCCGGGCCGCGCAGGAGGCTGAACTCGCGGCCGTACAGGACATCGGCGGCGCGGCGAGCGATGGCCTGGAGATCATCCTCGCGGGCGATGCGCCCGACGACGCCGATCGCCTGCGCGAAGCGCTGACGGCGCCGGCCAAGGACACGACCTCGCGCCGCACGCGCGACGATCTGGCCGAAGATTGGCGGCGCGGAGGCTATCCCTACAAGTTCAAGATGCTGCGCCGCGATTACGAGAAGCAGAAATTCGTCCTCCAGACCGAATTGCTCAAGCTGCAGGCCTGGGTCAAGGAAACCCGCCAGCGCGTCGTCATCCTTTTCGAGGGGCGCGACGCCGCCGGCAAGGGCGGCGCCATCAAACGCTTCATGGAGCACCTCAATCCCCGCGGCGCACGCGTGATCGCGCTGGAGAAACCGAGCGAGGTCGAGCGCGGCCAATGGTATTTCCAGCGCTACGTTCAACACCTGCCGACGGCCGGCGAAATCGTTTTGTGCGACCGCAGTTGGTACAACCGCTCCGGCGTGGAGCGGGTCATGGGTTTCTGCACGCCGGCGGAATACGACGAGTTCTTGCGCCAGGTGCCCGAGTTCGAGCGCAATCTGGTGCGCAGCGGAATACACCTGATCAAGTTCTGGTTCTCGGTGAGCCGCGACGAGCAGCGGCGGCGCTTCAAGGAACGCCAGGTCCATCCGCTCAAACAATGGAAGCTCTCGCCCATCGATATGGCTTCGCTCGACAAATGGGACGATTACACGCGGGCGAAGGAGGCGATGTTTTTCCATACCGATACGGCCGACTCTCCTTGGACGGTCGTGAAGTCGGATGACAAGAAGCGCGCGCGCCTGAACGCCATGCGTTATGTCCTGCACTCCATGCCTTACACGGGAAAGGACGTCGAGCGGATCGGCCCCGTGGATGACCTGCTGGTCGGGCGCGCCAACATCATCCACGAACGGGGAGAGCATGATCTTTCCACCGGGCGTTACGTATGACCCGGTTTCCTGACGCCCCTGACACACGCACGACGCCGATCGGGAGCGCCCCGGCGCGATAGCGGGCTCAACCGGCGTTTGAGCGCCGCCATGCGTCGCGCGGAGATCATTGAGCCCTGCTCCGCTAAAGCTACGCAGGGCATCCCGCTTCGCGGGGAACCGCTGGAGCAAGTCCTGCGAAGCGGGCGATCGCCCGCGAAGCAGGATGGCGTGCCCGAAGGGATTCGAACCCCCGACCTTCGCCTTCGGAGGGCGACGCTCTATCCAGCTGAGCTACGGGCACGCATGGGGCGGACCATAAGGCATCGGGCGGGCCGGTGCAAATGACCGAAAATCAGCTGTTGAGGACGCCTCAACGCGCCGCTTTTTGCAGGCGCAGAATAGCCTCGTCGTCCGCGTGCGAGGGCAGCGGGGTGTTGGGCTGGGTGATGAACGAGATCACGTCATTGAGGACGAGCGGCGCTTCTTTATCGCGCAGGAGGATGTGCCAGCCGTTCGGATAGAAGGCGACCTGGGGGCGCAGGTTGGCGCCGGCCATGGCCATGAGCGCGTCCTGGGTCGGGGCCTTCGGAATGATCTCGTCCTTCGCGCCGTAAAGATAAAGCGTACGCGCCTGCACTTCGCCCACGCGTGCGAGCGCTTCGTCCATCAGGTTGGAAAGGCCGTAGATGGAATCGATGCGCGTTTCCTTGATGAACAAGGGATCGCGCCCGTTGTCCCGCAGCATCTCGATGTTGTCGCTGGCCTGATACCCGAGGCCGCGGCCCGAGGGCCTGAACCCGGGCATGATCCGCACGCCCACCCACAACGCCATGCGGTAGGTGATGGGCATCGTGGAGCGCGCCCACACCGCGGGCGCGGCGAGAATGGCGCCGTCGACGAAACCCGGCACGGAATCCGCGAGCCCCGCGATCACCACCGCGCCGCCCATGCTTTCCCCGAGGGCATAGACCGGCACGCCGGGATAGGTTTTGCGCAGGAGCGCGACGAAATCCTTGAAGTCCCCAACCATGGCATCGCGTCCGGCCCATAAGCCTGCGTTCGGCGACTTGCCGAAACCACGCTGGTCATAGGCGTAAACGGCAATGCCCGCGGCCGCCAGCGTCGGGCCGACACCGGGCGCGTCCGGCACTTTATCGAAGGCTTTGCTGTAGTCGTTGAAGCCATGCAGCGCGAGCACGACGGCTGTGGGCCTATTGTCCGCCGGAAGCCAGCGGCGCACCGGAAGCTGCAAGCCGTCGGAGGTGTTGAACAGGCTTTCCGACAGCGCAACGGGCACGGAGGCCGTGCCGGCGGGCGCCACCTTCGGCGCGCAGGCGGACAGCAGGATGATCGCGGCCGCCAATGAAACAAGGCGCCGCCCCAGCATGAAATTTTTTATGCGCGTGATCTTATCCGAAAACCGGCGTCCACTTTTCCGGATCACGCGCTAGACCTCGGCGCGCTCGCCCGGCGCGCGGGCCGTGAGCTGCAGGAAGATGTCCTCGAGTTCCACTTCCTCGGTGCGCATATCGGCGATCGGCAGGCTGCACGCCCGCGCGACATCGAGAATCTCGCGCATGGCGTTGGAGCTGGGGCGATAGGCGATATGGATTTCCATGGGCGACGGCTGCGTGGCGCCGAGCTTCTTGAGCGGTTCGGGCACATCCGCGACGGCGTCGGAGAGAATGAAGGTCACCGACTTATTGTCGAGCTGGCGGAGCAGATTACGCTTGGTATCGCAGGCCACGAGACGTCCGTGATCGATGATGGCGATGCGATCGCATAGCTCCTCGGCTTCCTCCAGATAATGCGTGGTCAGCAGGATCGTGGTGCCGATGGCGTTCAGCTGACGCATGTGCTTCCACAGATGCTGGCGCAGCCCCACGTCCACGCCGGCGGTGGGCTCGTCGAGCACGATGACCGGCGGCGTATGCACGAGAGCCTTGCCGATCAGGAGACGGCGGCGCATCCCGCCCGACAGCGCGCGGGCGTAGGCGTTGGCTTTGTCGGCGAGGCCGATGACTTCCAGAATCTCATCCGTGCGGCGTTCGGTCTTGGGCACGCCATAGAGACCGGCCTGCACTTCGAGGAGTTCGCGCGGGGTGAAGAACGGATCGAGGTTCAGTTCCTGCGGCACGACGCCGATGGCGAGGCGCGCATGGCGCTCGTCCGCGTCGATGTCGTAATTCCAGATCTTCACGGAGCCCGACGACTTGGCCACGAGTCCGGCCATGATGTTGATCATGGTGGACTTGCCGGCGCCGTTCGGACCCAAAAGGCCGAAGAACGAACCGCGCGGAATTTGCAGCGAAAAGTCGGTGAGCGCGGTCTTGGCGCCTTTGCGCGACGTGTAGGTTTTATTGAGTCCCGCGATTTCGACGGCGAGATCCGGGAGGACGGCGGCTGAATGTGTCATGCGCTTCGATAAATAGTGCGTTTTTGGGAGCCTTGAAAGGCCCGCCGGGACCGCCTAAACACATAGCTCCTATTCACCGCCGAAACCGCTCACGAAGCTGGGACCTACGCCATGGCCGAACCCACCGAAACCATCCACGTTGAATCGCCCGCGGTTGCCTGCGACGGCGGCGGCGGCGCGCTGGGTCACCCGCGGGTTTTCCTGCGCATCAAACCGCAAGAAGGTGAGATCGATTGCCCCTATTGCGGACGCCGCTATGTCCTCAAGGAAGGCGCCGACGCCCATCACGGGCATTAAACGGGGTTTATTCGATTAGGCGTGGCCTTTTCGGAAAACCGTTTCATACTTTTCCGGGCCACCCTATGACCGCCGCCAAGCGCATCTACCTTATCGACGGGTCCGGCTACATCTTCCGCGCGTTCCACGCGCTGCCGCCGATGACCCGCGCCGACGGGACCCCCGTCAACGCCGTGTACGGCTACTCCAGCATGCTCATGAAGCTGCTGGACGACCTGCGCGAACATGGCTCCGATGAACTGATCGCGGTTGTGTTCGACGCCAAGCGCGCCACCTTCCGCAACAAGATCTACGAACTCTACAAAGCCCACCGCCCCGAAGCGCCGGAAGAGCTGAAGCCGCAGTTCGCGATCATCCGCGAGGCCACCCGCGCCTTCAACATCCCCTGCGTGGAGATGGAAGGCTTCGAGGCCGACGATCTCATCGCCACCTACGCGCGCCTTGCCCGCGCCAAGAACATCGACGTGCGCATCATCTCGGCCGACAAGGACCTGATGCAGCTGATCAAGCCGGGCGTCTCGATGCGCGATCCGATCAAGAACCGCGACATCGGCCCCGAGCAGGTGCAGGAAAAGTTCGGCGTGACGCCGGACAAGGTGGTCGAGGTGCAAGCGCTCGCCGGCGATTCCAGCGACAACATTCCCGGCGTGCCCGGCATCGGCGTCAAAACCGCCGCCGAGCTGATCCTGAAATACGGCGACGTTGAAACGCTGCTGAAAAGCACCGCCGAGATCAAACAGCCCAAGCGCCGCGAGAACCTCGAGACTCACGCCGAACTCGCGCTGCTGTCCAAACAGCTCGTCACGCTGCAGGACCATGTGCCGGTGGACGTCGGCCTCGATGAGCTGCACTGGAAGCAGCCCGACGCCGAGGTGCTGCTGAAGTTCGTGATGGAACAGGGCTTCAAGAGCCTGATCCCGCGCGTGGCGGCGAAGCTCGCCGCGGACGGCGTCAAGGAACAGGCGGCCGCCGATTTCCAAAAACGCGCGGGCGAAGGGCCGGCGGAGCCCGCGGCCAAAACCGCTTCGCTCGCCTTGCACCTGCCCGACCGGACCGGCGCCATCGACCGCGGCGCGTATGAGACGATCCAGACGGCCAAGGCTCTCGAAGCCTGGGCGCGGCGCGCGCAGGCCGGCGGGTGGATCGCCGTCGACACCGAGACCGACGGCCTCGATCCGATGCAGGCCAACCTCGTCGGCGTTTCGCTTTCGATCGAGGTGGGCAGCGGCGCCTATATTCCTTTGCGCCACGTGGGCAGCAAGGCCGAGGGCACGCTCGATCTCGACGCGAACGCCACCGATGCGCCGCCGCAGATCCCGGTGGCCGAAGCGGTGCGCATCCTGAAGCCGATCCTCGAAGACCCGAGCATCCTGAAGATCGGCCACAACATCAAATTCGACATGCACATCCTTTCGCGCGAGGGCATCAACGTGGCCCCCGTCGATGATACGATGGTCATGTGCTACGTGCTCGAAGCCAGCCCGCAGGTGCGGCACGGCATGGATGACGCCGTGGAGCGCCACCTCGGCCACAAGACCATCACCTTTGCCGAGGTATGCGGCACCGGCAAAAATCAGATCACCTTCGACAAGGTGGCGCTGGGCAAGGCCACGGCCTACGCGGCCGAAGACGCCGATGTCACGCGCCGCCTCTACGCCAAACTGAAACCGCGCCTCGTGAGCGATCGTCTGGTGGCGGTCTACGAAACGATGGACCGTCCGCTGATCCCGGTGCTGCGCGAGATGGAACGCAAGGGCATCCTGGTGGACCCGGGCGTGCTCGGCGATCTCTCGAAGGATTTCGCCAAACGCATGGCGGACTATGAGACCGAGATCCACAAGCTGGCGGGCGAGACCTTCAACATCGCCTCGCCCAAGCAGCTCGGCGAGATCCTGTTCGACCGCATGAGCCTGCCCGGCGGCAGGAAGAGCGCCAAGACGGGCGCTTATGGGACCGACGCCGAAGTGCTCGAAGAGCTGGCCGCGCAAGGTCACGACCTGCCCGCGCGCGTCCTCGACTGGCGCCAGCTCTCCAAGCTCAAAAGCACCTACACCGATGCGCTGGCGAAGGTGATCAACCCGGCGACCAAGCGCGTTCATACCTGCTTCGCGCAGACGATTGCGTCCACGGGACGTCTGTCGTCGATGGACCCGAACCTGCAGAACATCCCGATCCGCACCGAAGACGGCCGCAAGATCCGCCGGGCCTTCATGGCGCCGAAAGGCCGTATCCTCGTGTCCGCGGACTACAGCCAGATCGAACTGCGCCTTGTGGCCCATGTGGCCGACGTGAAGCGGCTCAAGGAAGCCTTCAAGAACGGCGAGGACATTCACGCCGCCACGGCGTCCGAAATGTTCAACGTGCCGATCGAAGGCATGGATCCGATGGTCCGCCGCAACGCCAAGGCCATCAACTTCGGGATCATCTACGGCATCTCGGGTTTCGGCCTCGCGCGTCAGCTCGGCATCCCGCGCGGCGAAGCCCAGAGCTACATCGACGCCTACTTCGGCAAGTTCCCCGAAATCCGCGCCTATATGGAAGAGACGAAGGCGGAGGCGCGCCGCCGGGGTTTCGTCACCACCCTCTTCGGCCGGAAGATCTTCACCCCCGGGATCAACGACAAGAACCCGAACATGCGCGGCTTCTCGGAACGCGCGGCCATCAACGCCCCGATTCAAGGGGGCGCGGCGGACATCATCAAACGCGCGATGATCCGCCTGCCGGGCGCCCTGACCGCCGCCGGCCTGGAAACGGACATGCTGCTTCAGGTGCATGACGAACTGGTGTTCGAGGTTCCGGCCGGGGAACTGGACGAGGCCAAATCGGTGATCAAAAGGGTGATGGAGGCGGCCGCGCACCTCTCCGTCCCGTTGACCGTGGACGTCGGCTCCGGCCATAACTGGGCGGAAGCCCACTAACCGCTAAAAAAATAGGGCTCCTGAAGACGGCCATGATTCCGCCCCACCCGTGGGGCAGGAAGAGGTGCCCGCAGAAGCGGGCATCGGAGTTGGTAAAGGGTGGTATGGACGCACGCAGGGTGAAATTCGCACTCGCGGCTAGTGTTGTGCTGGGGGCGGCGATGCCCGCCGCCGGCGCTCAGGATACGACTCTCTCCTGCTTCGCCGCCAAGGCCGACACCGTTGAACGTATCGCCAACTGCACCGCCGCCCTCAACCGCCCGGGCCTCGCGGCCGACACCCGTTCCCTCGCCTTCATCACCCGCGGCCAGGCTTACGTCACCGCCGGCGATTCCAAGAAAGCCCTGGCGGATTTCGACGCCGCGCTCACCATCACGCCGCAGGACGCCGTGGCCCGGCTGGCCCGCGGCAAGCTGAAGGAAGAGGCCGGCGATCTCGCGCAGGCCGAAGCCGACTACAGCGCCGCCATCGCCGCCGATCCGCTGGGCAAGAGCACCGTGACCGGCGAGGCCTATACCCGGCGCGGCGCCGTGCGCATGCGCAGCGGACGCATGGAGGCCGGCGTGGCCGATCTCGGCGAAGCCCGGCGTTTCAATCCCAAAGACCCGGGTCCTTTCAAAGTCCGCGGCAACTACTTCCTGGAACGCGGCGATGCGCAAAAGGCCATCGCCGAACTCGAGCAAGCCACCGCGCTCGATCCCAAGGACGCCGAAGCCCACACCGTGCTCGGCTACGCGCTCTTGCGCGCCGGCAAGGGAACCGAAGCCATCGCCTCTTTCAGCGCGGCCCTTGGCGTCGACACGTCCAACAGCATGGCCTTGCGCGGGCGCGGCACCGCCTATGGCCAACTCCAGAACTACGACGGCGCGATCGCCGATTTCACGCGCGCCTTGCGCCTCGATCCGAAAGACATCGCGGCGCTGGAAAGCCGGGGCGTGGCGGAACTGCAAGCCGGAGTCTATGCGGCGGCGGTGGCGGACTTCACGCTGCTGCTCGATGCGCGGCCGGGCGATCTGTCCGCGACCTTCCTGCGCGGGAACGCGCGGCTGCAAAGCGGCAACGCGGACGGCGCGATCCAGGACTTCACCGCGGTCCTGCGCCGCCGGCCCGGCGATCATGATGCGTTGATGGCGCGCGCGATCGCCCGCCAGTTTGCCGCCGACTTCGCCGGCGCCGAGGACGATCTTTCCGTGATCCTCGAGCGCGTGTCCGACGCGGCGCAGCCCCTCGCCAACCGCGGCTATGTGCGGATGATGAAGGGCGACTTCGAGGCGGCGGCCCGGGACTTCGCGATCGCCATGGATCTGCCGGACGCGCCCGCCGAGATGACGGTGTGGCGGTTCGTGGCTGAAGCGCGCGCCGGGCACAAGCCGACCGATATCCTCAAAGCCACCGCCGACACCCTGACCGCCGACAGCTGGCCGGCGCCCCTGCTCCACTATTTCCTGGGCCGGATCTCCGGGGACCAGCTCTTGTCCGCCGCCGCGAAAGACCCCGCTGAGGCCAAAGGCCGGGCCTGCGAGGCCTATTATTTCCTGGGCCAGGCCGCTTTATTGTCCAAGGATGCCCGCCAGGCCCAGAAGCTGTTCCAGGCCGCGCTGGCCACCGGAATGACCCGCCACACCGAATTCGTGGCCGCGAAGGCCGAATTGGCCCGCCTCGGGCAGCGGTCATAGCTCCGTAACAAGTGCAAACACCCACAACCTGGACATATCTGCGCGATATTTCCGCCATAATACCCGCGTGATATTGAGACGGTGGAGAACCTGGGGGCCATCACAAGCGTTAGGACGCGTGATCCCAGTGAACAGTGAGGTTTCGTGGCTTACCGTATCGCCCTGGTCGATGATGACCGCAATATCCTGACGTCCGTTTCCATGGTGCTGGAGGCCGAAGGCTTCGGCGTGACCCAGTACCGTGACGGCGCCGAGGCCCTCAGAGGCATTTCCGCCGAACCGCCCGACCTTGCCATCCTCGACATCAAGATGCCCCGCATGGACGGCATCGAGCTTCTGCAGAAGCTGCGCGAGAAGAGCCAACTGCCGGTCATCTTCCTGACGTCCAAGGATGATGAAGTGGACGAGCTGCTCGGCCTGCGCATGGGCGCGGACGACTACATCAAGAAGCCGTTCTCGCAGCGCCTTCTGATCGAACGGGTGCGCGCGGTGTTCCGCCGCCTCGAAGCCCAGAAACAAATGGATCAGCCGGGCGTGTCGGCCACCTCGCTGAAACGCGGCGAGCTGGTGCTCGACCCCGCGCAGCACCTGTGCCTGTGGAAGGGCGCGCCGGTCAATTTGACGGTGACCGAGTTCCTGATCATTCAGGCGCTGGCCCAGCGTCCCGGTCACGTGAAGAGCCGCGATCAGCTGATCGACGCGGCGTACGGCGAGCATATCTATGTGGACGACCGCACCATCGACAGCCACATCAAGCGCCTGCGCAAGAAATTCCGCGAAGTGGACAAGGAATTCGGACATATCGAAACCTTGTACGGCGTGGGCTACAAATATAACGAGACGAGCAGCCCGGGCGCGGCTTCGCAGGAAACCGAGTAGACCACGCGAAACACGGCCGGAAAGGAACGGGAGTTTTCGGCCGTGAATTCCGACGGCGGCGACATTCGCCTTGACGATCTGCGCTTGAGAACGGATGCCAACGCGAACGATGCGGCCGGCAAACGGGGACGCTTGCGCCGGATCTTCTCGCCGCTGACCTTGCGCATCCTCGCGGTCAATCTGACGGCTCCGGTGCTCCTGGTGCTCGGCCTTCTGTTCCTCGATCAGTACGAGGACACGCTGATCGCCGCCGAGCTCGACGCGCTTCGCACCCAAGGCGAGCTGATGGCCGCATCCATCGGCGAAGGCGCGGTGATCATTTCCGACACCGACGCCATTCCCTTGTTCACGCCGGAAGGCGCGATGCGCGTGATCGATCCGGATCCCGCGCGCCAGCTCCTTCGGCGCCAAGGCACCATTGCGCGTCTGCGCGCTCAACTGTTCGACCGCGACGGCAAGCTCCTGGCGGACTCGCGCTTGCTTCAAGGTCCGGGCGGCGAGGTGCAGGTGCAAGACTTGCCGCCGATGGAAAGCAGCCAGGTGCTGCGCTTCGTGCACGCGGTCTATGACAAGACCATCGGCCGCCTGACGGTGGACCGCACGCTGGAGCCCTACAACGACCAGATGCGCGCCAACGGCCCGGACATCAAGGAAGTGATGAACGCGCTGCAGGCGGGCGAAGCGGGCAATTCGGTGCGCCTCAGAAACGACGGCCAGAAGATCCTGTCCGTGGCCGTGCCGGTGCAGTTCTACAAACAGATCGTGGGCGCGCTGCTGGTGTCCCGCGACGGCAGCAACGTGGACAAGCGCATGTTCGCCGTGCGCGGCTCGATCCTCGGCATGTTCGCCTGGGTACTGGCCCTCACCGTGCTCACATCGTTGTTCCTCGCCGGCACCATCGCGCGTCCCGTGCGGCGTCTTGCGACTTCGGCCAAGCGGGTGCGCGATTCCAAGAACCGCCAGCACACCATCCCGGACCTTTCCAAGCGCAACGACGAGATCGGCGAGTTGTCCGAAGCCTTGCGCGACATGACCGAATCCCTGTGGCGGCGCATGGACGCCACGGAACATTTCGCCGCGGATGTTGCGCATGAGATCAAGAACCCGCTGACGAGCCTGCGCAGCGCCGTGGAAACCGTCGGCCGCGTGAAGGACCCCGAGCAACAGAAGCGGCTGATGTCCATCATCATGGACGATGTGGCCCGCCTCGACCGCCTGATCTCGGAAATCTCGGACGCGTCCCGTCTCGATGCGGAAATGTCGCGCGCCGAGATGTCCCCGGTGAAGATCAAGCCGCTGGTGCAGGCGCTCTCGGAAGTCCAGAACGCCAACGACAATCCGGATGCGCCGCGCGCCCAGGTGATCGAGGATCCCGCGCAGAAAGGCGATCTCACGGTCTTCGGCCTCGAAAGCCGGATCGGCCAGGTGTTCCGCAATCTCATCGGCAACGCGAGTTCGTTCAGCCCGCCCCAAGGCGTCATTTCGATTCGGGCCGGCCGCCAAGGCCGCTACGTGATCGTGACCGTGGAGGACCAGGGCCCGGGCATTCCGGAAGGCAAGGAAGCGGCGATCTTCGGACGCTTCTATTCCGAGCGCCCCGAAGGCGAGAAGTTCGGCACGCATTCGGGTTTGGGGCTCTCGATCTCCAAGACCATCGTGGAAGGCCACCGCGGCCAGATCTACGCCGAAAACATCGTGGGCGACGACGGCAGCGTCAAAGGCGCCCGCTTCGTGGTCCTTCTCCCGGCGGCGCACTGATGGCCGACATCGTCAACCTGCGTACCGCGCGCAAACAAAAAGCGCGCAAAGAGGCGCAAGACAAAGCCGCCGAGAACCGCGCCAAGTTCGGGCGGACCAAGGGCGAGAAAGAACGGGACGCGATGGTCAAAGACCTAAAGACGCGCCACCTCGACCGGACAAAACTCGAGGACTAATCCGGCAAGCGTTCGCGCGCGAGCTTCGCGAGGTCTTGCGCGTGCGGATGATCCTGCGCTTCGAGGCCCTCGATCACCCCGCTCACATCCTCGCGCGAGCGGTTCTGGCTGACTTTCCATTTGCCATCGAGCGATGCGATCTCGAGCTCCAGGCCGACGATCCCCTTCAACATGGCATCGAGATAGGACGCCGGCGCATCGGTCACGCGCCACGGCTCGGCACGCGGGCCTTCATGCGTATCGGTGAGCGCCGTGACTTGGGCGAGCAGCCAGTCCCGATCCTCGATCACCCGCATTTTGCCCCGCGCCTGGACCATGATGTAGTTCCACGTCGGCACGGCTTTGCCGGTTTCACGCTTGGCCTGATACCAGGACGGCGTGATGTAGGTATGCGCGCCTTGAAACACGGCCAAAGCCTCGGGCGATGCCTGAAAGCCCTGCCACTGCGGATTGGAGCGGGCCACATGCCCCCGCAGCACGCCAAGCGGACCCGCGCCGGCATCGAGCACGAACGGAATGGCGTTCGCGACGGGCAAGCCGGCTTCGACGGAAATCATCAAGCCGAACGGATAAGCCCGGATGAGATCGTGCTTCACGGAGAGGCGCGGCTCGACGAAATGCGCGGGTTGGTACATGGCCAATCTTCCAATAGCGGGAGGAGGCCCATATTCTAGCGCCATGCCGCCGGACATCTTGCACAAAATCACGCGCGCGAAACCGCTGCTTGGAACGCTGGTGGAAATCCGCGCCGAGCTTGACGAGAGCGATGCGGCGAACGCGGCGATCGACAGGGGGTTCGCGGCGGTGACCGAGATCCACCGGCTGATGAGCTTTCATGAACATGCAAGCGACGTGAGCCGCCTGAACCGCGAAGCCGCCGCGCAAACCGTGACGGTCGATCCGCGCACGTTTGAAGTCCTCTGCCGCGCCTTGGAATTCTCCGCGCGGAGCGACGGCCTGTTCGACATCACCGCCGGCGCGCGGCTGGTCACCTGGGGCTTTCTGCCCGCACCCGCGGGCGCGCCATCTCCCTCCGACGGCTCGTGGAAAGACATCGTGCTGGAAGACCGCAACCGCGTGCGTTTCCGCAAGCCCCTGTGGATCGACCTCGGCGGGATCGCCAAGGGCTTTGCAGTGGACCAGGCCATGGCGGCGATGGGCTTAACAAACGACGTTCAAGTCTACGTCAATGCCGGGGGCGACCTTCGTGTGGCGGGCCCGCATGCCGAATCCGTACGCCTCCGTACGATGATTGAAATGGACACCGTGCCGGTGATCGAAATCGAGGACGGCGCGCTGGCCAGCAGCAGCGGTCGCGAGCACTTAAAATCATTCCAGGATGGACTCGTCGGCCCGCATGTGGGGCGCCGCGGAACCAGCGTCGGCGCCGACAGTTTTGTCTCGGTGGCGGCCCCCGATTGCCTGACCGCCGACGCCCTCACCAAGGTTGTGCTGGGCGCGGGACCGGACGCCGAACCAGTCCTTGGCCATTTCGGCGCAATCGCCTATTTCTATGCCCCTGGCGCCGGGTGGGTGACGTTAGGGGCCTAGGGGGATTTTTAGCTACATGAGCGAGAGAGTTGAACGCGGCCCGTTGAAGTTGCCACGGACCCGCCGCTGGACGGTTTATGGCGTTTCCTTCGTGACCTGGATCACGGGCGTCCTCTGGCTGATCTATCACTATTTCATGGCCACCGAAGGCCGCTTCGGCCCGGAAACCCATCCGCTGGAGCCCTGGTGGAAAGTCATGCACGCGGGCGCTTCGTTCTTCGCCGTGGGCCTCCTCGGGCTCTTATGGGGCGTGCATATCCTGCGCGGCTGGAACGCCAATTGGCGGCGCTGGTCGGGCGGCACCCTCGCGGGCTTCTTCTTCGTCCTCACGGTCTCGGGTTATGCCCTCTACTACATCTACATGATCAACGAGGATTGGAAGGCCTATACCTCGATCATCCACTGGGTTCTGGGCCTGGCCTCGATCGTAGTCTTTTTCATTCACTGGCTGTCCAAATCAAAAGCCAAGGGCGGTTAGCGCGTCCGCTGACAGGTTAGTGATGAGCCGGCAAACCGAGCTGTGATAGGTTTAAACCATGCGTAGCAAGTTCCTCCTTTTCCCGGCCGCGATCATCGCCGCCGCGGGCGCCGTCGAACCGGCCCTGGCGGGCGCTCAATATTTGACGGCCGAACAGGCCCAGGGGCTGCTCTTCCCCAAGGGCACGACCTTCACCGAGGACTTCCGCCTCTTGACCGACAAGCAGATGCGCGACATCCGCGAGTTCAGCGGCATCGAACTGCGGGATCGCAAGGTGCGCGCGTGGAAGGCCTCGAACGGCGACTGGTTCTTCGTCGACCATGTGCTGGGAAAGGACGACACCGTCTATTACGGCCTCGCGCTCAGCCCGAAGGGCGAAGTGAAAGGCATCGAGGTCATGGAGTGCTGGGAGCTTTATTCGAAGGTCCGCCTGCCGGAATGGCGCGCCCAGTTCAAAGGCAAGAAAGACGGCGAACTGCGCCTCAAGGGCGATATCGAGAACATCACCGGCGTGACCCTTTCCTCCAAGCACATCACCGAAGGCGTGATCCGCATGCTGTCCACCTACACGCTCGTCTTCTCGGATCAGGCCACGACCGCCGGCAACTAGCGCCCGCGCGCGAGCGGGGCGCCGGCACAGTTTCGCCACACTCGGTTATCATTCGTCTCATTCTCGCCACGCCAGCGAAATACCGTGACACTTCGTGTGCGAGGTGCGCGAAGACGCGCGAGGCGGGCATCACTTTTTTCGCCCGGCCGGAATGTTGACACTTTTTAACGTCACCGACGGCACGAGAGATGGCGTAATGGCGCTTCGATGATGTCGATGACGAGAGGGGGAATCTCCGATGTATGTTTTGAAATCTTTCCCACTTGTGGCGACGGCTCTCCTCGCGCTCAGCGGGTGCGCGAGCAACGCCTTCTCGCCGAACACTTACTCCAGCAACGCCGTGCAGCTCGCCAATAAGGTCGAGCAAGGCACCGTCATCGGCTACCGCGAAGTGAAGATCAGCGCCAACGGCAGCGTCGGCACGGTGGCCGGCGGCGCGGTCGGCGGCGTGCTCGGCGCCGAATACGCGAACTCGGCCCTCGTGGCCGTGGGCGGCACCACCGTCGGCGGCATGCTCGGCAATGCGCTGGAACATGCCGCGCGCGATACCACGGGCTGGGAATACATCATCCGCAAGGAGAACGGCGACATGCTCTCGGTGACGCAGCGCGAAGCCGCGCCGCTCGCCCTGGCCCAGCGCGTGCTGGTGATCATGGGCCCGCAGGCCCGCGTGGTGCCCGACTACTCGATGCCGCAGGAGCCGAAGACGGCCGCCGCGCCGGTGGACGCGCCGGAAAAGAAAGAAGCCAAGGCCGAGCCGGTAAAAGTGGAAGTGGTGCTGTCGCTGCCGCCCGGCGTGACGGTGCAACCCAAGACCGAGGACACGAAGGACGTGAAGGTGGTGGCGGCGACGGAAGAGCCGGCGCCGGCGCTGCGTCCCGAGCCGTTCGAGGAAAAACTGCTGAACGCCGTGACGATGCAGATCCCGCTGTCGGAAGTGCTGCTGGATAAGCCGGCGGCTGTCGCCGACGTTGTTTCGGAACCGGTGGCGGAGGTCGCCGCGTCCGAGCCGGCCGCAGAAGCGGTGCCGGAGCCGGTGACGCCGCCCAGTCAGTAGAGACGAGCTATGCGGAAACGCCGTATGTGCGTGCCACCTGGGCGACATGGGCGACATGCGACATCTTCCGAATTTCGTTTATGGAAGAAGAACTTCGCCGGAAATCTCGTCATGCGACATCCGGGCGACATCCGGGCGACATCTGTTAATTTTTAGCCTGTTTTTGAAGGCGTGAGCGGCCTGAGCGGCATGAGCCTTGCGTTCAGCGCATAACCAAAACGAAGGCGTCGGCCGCCGCGCGCATTCATTCCCTGATTCACAATGTCAAAGAGCGTTGCGCGCCAAGCCTGGATGCGCGCGAATCGCATTATGGTGCGCCATCACCCGATTTTTTGTCCAGCGATTTTTCGCTGGGGACAAAATTTAATGATTCATAAAATCCGAAATGTGCATCTGGCGAGTCGTTTGCTGCGATCCGCTAGACGAGCGCCGCCGCCGCGGAGGCCGCCGCGCCGAGGGCGACGATGAGCCATGACGGAACACGGACGACGACCAGCAGCACGAGCAAGGCCACCGCGATCCCGGCATCGATGCCGCGCGTGATCCCCGTGGGCACGATGAGGGTCGCGAAGGCCGCCGCGAGCAAGCCGACCACGGCGGCGTTGATGCCCTGGAGCGCGGCGCGGGCGCCGGTGCGACGGCGCAGGCTATTCCAGAACGGGAGCACGCCGATGATGAGCAGGAACGACGGTAGAAAGATCGCGAGGGTGCAGACGAGCGCGCCCCAGCCGCCCGCGATCGCGGCGCCAAGAAACGCGGCGAAGGTGAACAGCGGGCCGGGCACGGCCTGGGCGGCGCCGTAACCCGCAAGAAACATCTCGGGGTCGATGAGGCCCGGTGGAATCACTTCGCGCTGGAGCAGCGGCAGCACCACGTGACCGCCGCCGAACACCAGGGCCCCGGAGCGGTAGAAGCTGTCGAAGAGGCGCAGGAGCAAGCCATCGGACGCGGCCGCGAGCGGCAGCGCCGCGAGCAGCGCGAAGAACAGCATGAGCGCGGCGATGGACGCCGGTTTCGAGAGGGCGGTGGGAAGGTCGGGCAAAGCAGCGCCGGGCGCGGGCTTCAGGATCAAGAGTCCAAACAGGCCGCCAAGGATAATGGCGCCGACTTGGCCCGCCGCGGTCGGCATGAAAATCGCGAGGACGGCCGCGAGGACGGCGAACAGGATGCGCGGGAGATCGGGACACAGGCTGCGGGACATGCCGATGATGGCCTGGGCGACCACGGCGACCGCGGCGATCTTCAAGCCATGCAGCCAGGGGGCATTGGTGAGATCGCCGAGGGTGGCCGCGCCATAGGCAAACCCGGCAAGCAGCACCGCTGACGGCAGGGTGAAGCCGAGCCAGGCGGCGAGCGCGCCCGGAAGCCGCGCACGGCTGAGGCCGATCATCATGCCGGTCTGGCTGCTGGCGGGGCCGGGCAGGAATTGGCAGAGGGCGACGATCTCGGCGTAGGCCGCTGCATTCAGCCATTTGCGGCGCGCGACGAACGCGTCGTTGAAATAACCGAGGTGCGCGACCGGGCCGCCGAAGGACGTGAGCCCGAGCTTCAAAAAGACGAGGAACACTTCCAGCGCGGAAGTGGGTTTTTCGGGTCGTGCGGAAGGAACGGGATCGGTCATCGCGGCTGATCTTACGGGGCCGCGGCGACTTTCGGGGTGAAGAATTGCGGCCGGATCGATCCGGCATTATCGGATCAATCCTGATTTCTTCAGGTTTGGCCGCGATTGGCCGCAAAACCGGTGCCCACTTTTGCCAATCGCGGCCAGAGCGTATTAAACCCGAGACCCGCGATGATGAGACCGCAGGCGACGATCTTCCACATCGGCAGACTTTCACCGAGCAACGCGACTGACGCACCGATGCCGAACACGGGCACGAGCAGCGAGGC
>JAYRTJ010000009.1:0-50601 GCA_041919675.1 Rhodospirillaceae bacterium
TCCTGGTGCAGCGTCAGAAGGGCCGCAAGGGCCAGGGCGGTCCGCTGATCCCGCTGTCCGCGGTGCCCAGTGACTCCGGCCCGCTGAATGAATCGCTCAACCAGCTCAACGCCAACGTCGACCGTCTGCAGGACCTGCGCGGTCTCATGATCCGCATGCCGCTCGATCAGCCGGTGAAGAAGTGGGACATGAATTCGGGCTTCGGCGTCCGCAAGGACCCGTTCACCGGTTCCTATGCCCAGCACCAGGGCCTCGACATGGGCGCGGATATGCGCGAACCCATTTTCGCCACCGGTGACGGCAAGGTCACGCACGCCGATTTCGACGGCAACTATGGCCGCATGGTCGAGATCGACCATGGCATGGGCCTGATCACCCGCTATGGCCACATGTCGCGCATCCTCGTGAAGTCGGGCGATATGGTGAAGCGCGGCGACAACATTGGCCAAATCGGCTGCAGCGGCCGCTGCTCCGGCCCCCACGTCCACTACGAGGTCCAGGTCAACGGACGCCCCGTCAACCCGCTGAAGTTTCTGAAGGCAGGGAGCAATGTTCTCAAGAACTAATCCGAACGGAGCTCAGGCTCAGGACATCCGTTCCGACGGCGTGGCGGTCAAGGCCGTCCCGTCGATCATCAGTTCGGACCTCACCATCGAGGGCAACCTCAATTCGGCCGGCGAAATCCAGGTCGACGGCGTCGTGCACGGCGATATTCGCTGCAAGGCGCTGATCGTCGGCGTGAAGGGTTCCGTGACCGGTGAAGTCGTGGCGCAGACCGTGCGTATGCACGGCGCCATCAAGGGCATGATCCGCGCGAAGAGCGTGTTCCTGGCTTCGACCGCGCGCATGGCCGGCGACGTCGAACACGAAAGCCTCGCCATCGAGCCGGGCGCCTACATCGAAGGTCACTGCAAGCGCATCACCGAAACCGCCGTGGGCGGCGTCATGGACGTTCACCGTCCGGCGGCTCCGGCGCGCGTCGCCAGCCTCGGCAAGCCGGCCATCGTCGGCGCCGGCTGAAGCGCCGCCTTACTCCCGCCGCGCGAGTTCGGCTTCGAGATTGCCGCCGACCTGCTTCGTGTCGCCGAGCATCGCGCGGTAAACCATCACATTTTCCATGACCCGCTGCACGTAGGTGCGCGTTTCGGAGAAGGGGATCTGCTCCACCCAGTCCACCGGATCGATGGACGGATCGCGCGGATCGCCGTACTGGCGTGACCATGCGCGCGGCCGGCTCGGGCCCGCGTTATAGGCCGCCGCCGCCATGATGTAGGACCCGCCGAAGCTTCGCACGAGAGAGTCGAGATACGAAGCGCCGAGCTGGATGTTGTAGGAGCCGTCCGACGTCAGGCGGTTGCGGTCGAACTTCACCTTGTTCGCGCGCGCGACGGCCGTCGCCGTGGGCGGCATGAGCTGCATCAGGCCGCGGGCGCCGACGGGGCTTTGCGCCGCGACGTCGAAATTGCTTTCCTGGCGCGTAATCGCAAGCACGAGCGCGCGTTCGGGCGCCGCCGGATATTTAAAACCCGGCACCGGATAACCGTGTTCAAGCAGGACAAACTTGTCGCGCGCGGACTGACGCGCGATCACGACCCCGAGATCGGGCCGTTTATGACGGCTTACGATTTCAGCGACCATCTCGCGGTCGGCGGCGAGATCGGATGAATCGGCCAGCGCAACCGCAAAGGCGCGCTGATAAGGCTTGGCGTCGGCTTCGAGCACCATGCGCAGGGCGTGGGTCAGTTCGCGGCCGTTGAAGGCCGCGCGCTCTTCGGCCGAGGGCACGGGATCGTGCGGCAACAGCGGCGCCGGCCCGCCCTTCACGCGCGAAAAAGACAAGAGGCCGTAATAGGTCGTCGGGTAAGCGGCCGCGCGCGTGTACCATTCATTGGCGAGGTCGGTGCGGCCCAGGAATTCCATCGTGCGGCCGACCCAATAGGCGCCTTTTGCGATGCTCAGCGGCATCTGCACGGTGTCATAGACTTTCTCGAAATGCGGCAGCGCCGCTTCGCCGTCTTTCAGGAACCGCAGCGCGATCCAGCCGGCCAGCCATTCGGCTTCCGACACGCTCAAGGCATCGCTCGCGCCGTGATGGCGGGCGAGACGGTAAGCTTCGGTGATGGATCCTTTTTCCAACGCGTTGCGCGCCAGGATGTGCCGTTCGCGCCACCACAAATCCGGGCGCGGGGAATTCAGGGGAAATTCGGGAATCAGGGCGCGCGCTTCATCGTCATTGCCGCGGGCGCGGCGCCACTGGATGCGGTTGAAGATCAGGCCCGGATCGTTTTGAAGCGATTGCGGAACGCCCGCAATCGCGGCTTCCACGTTCTTGGTGGATCCGATCAACGCGATACGCGCTTTCGCGACCTTGGCATAGTCGTCGCTCAACCGCGGCATGAGGCGTTCGGCGGCGGACGTCTGCTCGGTGTAAAGGATCGTATCGACGCGGACGCGGTGGTCCTCCGGCGTCAGAATGGAACCGAAGTCGCGCAGAAACTCGGCTTCCTCGGTGCGGCCGAAATTGCCGGAGCGCCAGGCCTCGCGCGCCAGGGCCTCGGCCTCCGCGGTCTTGCCCGTGAGGCGCAGCGCGCGCGCGTAGGCAGCCTTTCCATCCGTGGTGAGCGGCGGATATTTCGCGAACCAATCCGTGATCGCGCCCGCCGCGACGTTGTCGTCGATGGAGGCTTCCGCTTGGCGGCGCATTTCGGCGGACGACGGCCAATCCGGATGCGCGGTGAGAAACGAGGTGCGCTCCAGGAAACCCACGTGCTGGCCGGGCTCGCGGATATAAGCCCATTCGATGATTTTCGCGACGAGGGGATTGCCGGCGCGGCCGGCGGCCTGGCGGGCGGCGGACCATTGGCGCTTCGCCGCGGCTTTGACGGCCTGGCTTAAAAGGTCGCGGTCACGCGGCGAAAGCAGGCGCGGTTCGGAGGAACCCGCAACGGCCGCGGCGGGCTGTGAGGACGGCGGCGTATAGATCGGCGCGGCGCGCGCGGGAACCGGCGGTTTGGGCAGCGGCAGGATCTGAGTGGCTGCGGGCTTGGCCGCGTTCGGTTTGGCGGCCGGCGTCTGGCCGAGCGCCTGCGCGGACAGGAAGGCCGCGGCGAGGCCCGAATAAACACACGCCATCGCCGCGCGCCGTAGCCGGCGCCCGGAAGGTGCGCGGTCAGTCTTCGTAAACAGCGGTGCTACCATATCTGCTTCTGTTGTCTTATGAGGACGTCCAAACGTCAAGTAAATGCAGGGGTTCCAGGCCATTACGTGTCCGCAAGGCGAGGGATTCCCTGGGTTCTTGTGGCGGGGGGCGTCTGTGATAATGTCCGCCTCATTCAGGACGGTAACAGCGTCTCACTTGCTAGGAGCTTTAAGATGTTCCGCGGTTCCATCACGGCCCTCATTACCCCTTTCAAGAAGGGCGCCGTCGACGAGAAGGCCTATCAGGACTTCATCGAATGGCAGATCAAAGAGGGCACCCATGGTTTTGTGCCGTGCGGGACGACCGGAGAATCTCCGACCCTGTCGCACGACGAGCATAACCGCGTGATCGAGCTTTGCGTCGAGGTCGCCAAGGGCCGCGTTCCGGTCATTGCCGGCACCGGGTCCAACTCGACCGAAGAAGCCATCCAGCTGACCAAGCACGCCAAGAAGGCCGGCGCGGACGCCGCCCTGGTCGTGACGCCCTACTATAATAAGCCGACGCAGGAAGGGATGTATCAGCACTACATGGCGATCGCGAACGCCGTGGACCTGCCGATCGTCATCTACAACATTCCCGGCCGCAGCGTGATCGACATGTCGATCGAGACCATGGCGCGCCTGGCCGAGCACAAGAACATCGTCGGGGTGAAGGACGCCACCAACGACCTCATGCGCCCGATCCGTTCGCGCCTGGAGTTCGGCGAGGACTTCTGCCACCTGTCCGGAGAAGATGGAACCGCGGTCGCGTTTCTCGCGCATGGCGGGCGGGGCTGCATCTCGGTCACGGCCAACATCGCGCCGCGCCTGTGCGCGCAGCTCCAGGACGCCTGGCACCTCGGCGCCTATGACGATGTGTTCCGGCTCCGGGACGTGCTTGCGCCGGTGCACGACGCCATGTTCGTCGAAACCAATCCGACCCCGGTCAAGTTCGCCGCCAGCCTGCTCGGCAAATGCGATCCGGACGTGCGCCTGCCGCTGGTGCCGCTGTCCATGAAGGCCAAGGCCCGGGTGGAAGAGGCGATGCGCGGCGCGGGGCTGCTGAACTGACGCGGCTTTAGCCGCGTCATTCTCGGCTTCGGCCGGGGATGACATTGGAAAACGATGGCGAAAGAACTGATCTCACACGGCGGCGTTGCGCAGAATCGCAAGGCGCGCCGCGACTATTTCATCGAGGACACCATCGATGCCGGCATCGTCCTGACCGGCAGCGAGGTCAAATCGCTGCGCCATGGCCGCTGCACCCTCACCGAAGCCTTCGCCCAGGTCTATGACGGCGAGATTTTCCTCGTGAACTGCCATATCCCGGCCTACGAGGGCGCCAGCCATTTCCAGCATGACGAAAAGCGGAAACGCAAACTTCTCGTAAAGCGCAAGGAAGTCGACCAGATCATGGCGGCGATCGGCCGTAAGGGCATGACCGTCGTGCCGCTCGGCCTTTATTTCAACGACCGCGGCCTGGCGAAAGTCCAGCTTGGTCTCGCCAAGGGCAAGAACCACATCGACCGGCGCGACGACATCAAGAAACGTGAGTGGGAGCGCGAGCAATCGCGTATCATGCGCGCGAAAGGCTAAGGCCCCTGAGTGACGATTCACGAGTGACGATTCACGAGTGACGATTCACATGAGTGACGATTCATGAGCGATGATCCTCAAGGCGTCAAAGAAAAGCTGATCCGCGCCAAGGAGCAGTGGGCCAAGACAGGCCGCGGACTCACCGGCGCGGCCGCCTCACCGCGGGAACGCCGCCCGCCCGGCCAGCGCGTCACCGAGGATTTTCCGGTCCTCGATATCGGGATCCAGCCAAACCACGGTCCGGCGGAGTGGAGCCTGACCGTGGGCGGGCGCGTGGCCAATCCCGTGAGGTGGGATTGGGCGGCGCTGATGGCGCAGCCGCAAGTCACCCTCACCAACGACATTCATTGCGTCACGACCTGGTCGCGCTACGACAACCAGTGGAAGGGCGTGGCCATGCGCACGCTCCTCGCGCAGGTGAAGCCGCTGCCGGGCGCGAAGTTCCTGATGTTCAAAAGCTTCGACGGATATTCGACGAATGTGCCGCTGGCCGATGCCGAGCGCGCCGAGGTTCTGATCGCTCATGCATGGCAGGGCAACCCCTTGGCCAGGGAACATGGCGGCCCGGTGCGCCTGGTGGTGCCGCACCTCTATTTCTGGAAAAGCGCCAAATGGCTGCGCCACATCACCTTCATGGACCAAGATCATCCTGGATATTGGGAAGCGCGCGGTTATCATATGCGCGGCGATCCATGGGAGGAGCAGCGTTATGGCTAAAACGATGCTGAAGACGGTCTTCGCCGCGGTCTTCGCGGCCGCGATGATGGGAGGCCCTGCAATGGCGGAATCCGCGCACGACTTCGTCTTCGAGAAACTCGAAGGCGGCAAGCTCGACATGTCGCAATACAAGGGCAAGGCCGTGCTGGTGGTCAACACCGCCTCGTTCTGCGGCTATACGCCGCAATACGAAGGCCTGCAGAGCCTGTGGGAAAGCTACAAGGACAAGGGCCTCGTCGTGCTCGGCGTGCCCGCCAATAATTTCGGCGCGCAGGAGCCCGGCTCCTCGGCCGAGATCAAGAATTTCTGCGAATCAAATTACAGCGTCGACTTCCCGATGACCGAAAAGGTCGACGTCGTCGGCGGCGGCGCGCATCCGTTCTACAAATGGGCGAAGGCCGCGCTCGGCGACAAGAATGTGCCGCAGTGGAACTTCCACAAGTATCTTGTGAACACGAGCGGCGAGTTGGTCGCGGCGTTTCCCAGCGCTGTGAAGCCTGAAAGCGCCGAGATCAAGGCGGCCGTCGACAAGGCCCTGGCAAAATAATCAGCGGTACGCCGCGATGCGGGCGGCCGGCTTGAAGCCCAGGCGTTCGTAGCCGGCGCGGCCGGCTTCCGGTGTCTGCAGGCTGGCCAGGCGCAGGCCGGCTTTTTTGGCGTCCCTCAAGGCCGCGAGCATGAGGCCGGCCGTATAGCCTTTGCCGCGAAACGCGGCCGGCGAACCCATGGCGTAGAAATTCAAGATGCCGTGCGCGCTGAAGGCTTCCAGCACCGCGGCCGGCTCGTTGCCGACGTAGCCGACATACAGATGCAGCGGCGAGGCCGGTGCGAGGATCGCTTCCTTGGTGTCCGTGTAAAACGTCTTGACGGTTTCATCGCCGGCGATGGCGACCGTGAGAACGTCGGCGAACTGCTCGACCTGTGCCGCGTTGCTGACGCGCTTGACGTCGAGACCGCCCGGGATCGTGCCGGGGATGTTCACCGTGTCGAGCGACATCGCCATCACCCATTCGTCGCCGGGGCTGGCGAGGCCGAAGCCTTTCAAGGTCGGCTCCATGGCGCCGTGACCGGAGAGGGGGCCGATGATCCAGGTGAAGGGGACCTTTTTGCTCTGGAAGTGCTTGATCGCGGCTTCGACGCGGTCCGCCCCGAAGCGAGGATGGAGCGAGCATTTGCCGATGGTGTTGAACGCGGCATTAGGCAGGCCGGAGTCGACCAGCAACAGGTCCGGCGTTTCCTCGACGACGGACTCTTTGCGCGCTTTTGGCAGGAACGCCGCGCGGTCCCAAAGGTTGGCTTCGAACGCTTTTAAAATAGCGGCGCGATCCATGACGTACTCTAACCATCCCAATCTTGAGGTGTGCGTCAGGGCTTAAATACACCTCAAGTTCTTAATCACACCCTAAGTCTTTCGATTAATTGCATTTATGGCTTGGTTCAGGGCGCCGTGGAACATGGCTTGCGTCAGCACGCCCGTGTTTACGTTGTAGCGGGAGCAATGATAGGAATCGGTCATGGATAGTTTTCCATCGAAACTATGCACGACGCCATGCCCGAAGGGATAGAGGACTTTGCGCAGCCCCAAGGTGGACAGGACCGCGTCGTGGGCGATGCGCCCGAGCACTAAAATCGAGGTCAACCGCGGCATGGCGGCGATTTCGGAGACCAAAAATCGCCTGCAGGTCTTTTGTTCGAGCGGGGTGGGCTTGTTTTCCGGGGGCACGCAGCGCACGGCGTTGGTGATCCGGGTGTCGACGAGGGTCAAGCCGTCGTCGAGCGATACGCCGTAGGCGCCTTTGGCGCGCCCGAACTTGAGAAGGCTCGGATAAAGGAGTTCCCCCGCATAGTCGCCGGTGAACGGACGGCCGGTGCGGTTGGCCCCGCGCAAACCGGGGGCGAGCCCGACCACAAGCAATTGGGCGTCCAGGCCGCCGAAGGCGGGAACCGGATTGTTGTGCCAGTCGGGAAAAGCGGCACGGTTGGCGTGGCGGAATTCAGCCAGTCTCGGGCAGAGCTGGCAGTCGTCGGGCGGGGTCTCGGGCATCGGGGTGTCGCGCGGCATAGGCCGCTGTTAAGCCACCTGCGCGGCCGGTGCAACCCTGGCGATACTGCCTTGGAGTTCAATGAGATCGACGAAATTGTCGGCTTGGCGGCGCAGCTCGTCGGAGATCATGGCCGGCTGGGTTTTGATGCTGGAGACCACCGAGACGCGCACGCCGCGGCGCTGCACGCTTTCCACCAGGCGCCGGTAGTCGCCGTCGCCCGACAAAAGCACGATGTGCTCGACGCGGTCGGCGACCTCGAGCATGTCGATCGCGACCTCGATATCCATGTTGCTTTTGATCCGCCGGCGGCCGGCGTGATCCGTGAATTCCTTGGCCGGTTTGGTCACGACGGTGAAACCGTTGTAGTCCAGCCAGTCGACCAGCGGGCGCAGCGGCGAGTATTCTTGGTCTTCCATCAGGGCGGTGTAATAGAACGCGCGCAGGAGCCGGCCCTTGGCCGCGAAGAGGGCGAGAAGGCGACGGTAGTCTATATCGAATCCCAAGGCTTTTGCGGTGGCGTAGAGGTTGGCGCCGTCGATGAATATGGCGAGGCGCTCTTCGGGGTAAAAAATCACGAAAAATCTCCAAAAATTAAAATAAAACAATATATTAAAAATAAAAGCTCATAAAATACTGTAACTTCTGAAAAGGTCCGCCCTGGATAATTCAGCGCGCCTATTCACCTTTCAGATGCAGATGAAACGTCGTAACCCTCCCGGATAACCCGCGAAAACTTTTGGTCCGTTTGATGATCCTGATAGGTGTGGGCGCCAACCTTCCAAGCGCCGCCGGCTCCCCGCGGCAAACCTGCGAAGCCGCCCTTTTGCATCTTGGCCGCCTCGGCGTGGTGATCGCCGCGCGTTCGCCTTGGTATGAGACGGCGCCGGTTCCGGTCTCCGACCAGCCCTGGTTCGTGAACGCGGTGGCGCGGGTCGAGACGCGGCTGTCGCCGGCGGGGCTCCTGGCCGCCCTGCATCTGACCGAAGCGGCCTTTGGCCGCCTCAGGACGGTCACGAATGCCGCGCGGACCCTGGATCTGGACCTTCTGGCCTACCGGGATGAGGTTCGGACCGGCGGGGCGCCGCTTTTGCCCCACCCGCGGCTCCATGAGCGGGCCTTCGTCCTGTTTCCCTTGCGGGATCTGGCCCCCGCCTGGCGCCATCCCGTCCTGGGGGAAACGGCCGAAAATCTCGCCGCAAGGCTTCCGGACCAGGGGATCAGGCGGGCCCGGGCGTGATCCCCCGGCGGGTAAACCCCTTGAGCCCAGCGCCCATACCGCGTACATAGGCCCGCTTTCCAAGGTGCGCTCACGTTCCTATATCGGGGAATGGAGGGGTACGGCGTTGACCCGTTCCTTATTTGCGCGCACCTTAAACAATCTTAAGCGAGGACGACGATGGCCCGCGTTACGGTCGAAGACTGCGTTGAGAAAGTGCCCAATCGGTTTGAATTGGTGATGGTCGCCGCGCAACGCTCGCGCGAGATCTCCGCCGGAGCCGAGCCGCGCCTCGAACGCGACAACGACAAGAACCCGGTCGTCGCGCTGCGCGAGATCGCCGACGAGAAGGTCAGCCCGGAAGAACTTCACAATTCGCTGGTCCAGAGCCTGCAGCGTCATGTCGAAGTGGACGAGCCGGAAGAAGACGGTTTCGACGCCATGGCCTCGAACCCGGAATTCGCCGGCATCGCGGGTCAGATGAGCGAACAGATGGCCGCCGCGGCCGGCATGGGCGTGGAAGGCGAAGACGAGGAAGAAGAGGAAGCGTCGCCGAAGCAGACGGGCGCGCATCCCAAGGTGTCCTTCGAGGACGTCGGCGCCGACATGGACGACAGCAAGAGGTAATGGTCAGACAAGCGCACGCACAGATCTCAGTCCTCGCGAGCGCAGCGTCATACCCTCTGCCGCGCCGGCTCTTTAGTTCGGCCAAAACTTCCCCCGAGGGCGCATCGCCATGATGCGCCAATTCGAACTTGTTGAACGCGTAAAGTCCTACGATCCGGAAGCGGACGAGGACTTGCTGAACCGCGCCTACGTCTACGCCATGAAAATGCATGGCACGCAGAAGCGCGCCTCGGGCGATCCCTACTTCTCCCATCCCATCGAAGTCGCCGGCATCCTGACCAGCTACAAGCTGGACACCGCCTCGATCGTCACCGCGCTGCTGCACGATATCGTCGAGGATACCAAGGCGACGCTCGAGGATGTGCGCGGCCTGTTCGGCGATGAGGTCGCCCGTCTTGTCGACGGTGTGACCAAGCTCGCCAAAATCCAGATTCAGAACATCGAGACCAAACAGGCCGAGAACTTCCGCAAGTTCGTGCTCGCGATGTCGGAAGACATCCGTGTCTTGCTCGTGAAGCTCGCCGACCGTCTCCACAACATGCGCACGCTGCGCTTCATCGCGGACCCGGCGAAGCGCAAGTCCATCGCCATGGAGACGATGGAAATCTACGCGCCGCTGGCCGAGCGCATCGGCATGCAGGAGATCAAGACCGAACTCGAGGACCTCGCGTTCTCCGAGCTGCATCCGGAAGCGCGCGCCTCGATCATGACGCGCCTCAAATTCCTTGAACTGCACGGCGGCGATCTCGTCGTGAAGATCATGGACGAGTTGGATCAGGTCCTGCAGGACGCCGGTATCGAGGGATACATCTCGGGCCGCGAAAAGACGCCGTATTCGATCTGGCGCAAGATGCAGATCAAGGACGTGAGCTTCGAGCAGCTCTCGGACATCATGGCCTTCCGCATCATGGTCGAGAGCAACGCCGATTGTTACCGCGTGCTCGGCATCATCCATACGAACTATCCAACGGTGCCGGGCCGCTTCAAGGATTACATCTCGACCCCCAAGCGCAACGGCTACCGCTCGATCCACACATCGGTGATCGGTCCGGAACGTCACCGCATCGAGATCCAGATCCGCACGCACAAGATGCATGAGGTCGCCGAACTCGGCGTCGCCAGCCACTGGCGCTACAAGTCCGAGGATTTGTTCGGGTCCACCGCAAAGCCGGTGGAGGGTAAACAGTATTCGTGGCTCCGCGAACTGCTCGACATTCTCGAGCATGCGCAGTCGCCCCAGGAGTTTCTTGAGCACACGAAGCTCGAGATGTTCCACGACCAGGTGTTCTGCTTCACGCCCAAGGGCGATCTGATCGCGCTGCCGCGCGGCGCGAGCCCGGTGGACTTTGCCTACGCGGTGCATACGGAAGTCGGAAACACCTGCGTCGGCGCGAAGGTGAACGGGCGCATCGTGCCGCTGCGCACGCGCCTGCAGAACGGCGATCAGGTCGAAGTCGTGGTGTCGACTGCGCAAAAGCCTTCGCCGGAGTGGGAAGGCTTCGTTGTAACGGGAAAGGCGCGTGCGCACATCAGGCGCCGCTTCCGCACCGAAGCGCGCGCCGAATACATCAAGCTGGGCCGCCATATCCTGGAGCAGAGCTTCAACAAGGAGGGGCTCAGTCTCACCGATAAAGGCTTGAGCGGCACGCTGGAGAAGTTCGCCGTCGAGAGCATCGACGACCTTTACGCCAAGGTGGGCGAGGGGCGCCTGATGGGCCGCGAGGTCCTGGTGGCGGTGTATCCCGGCGCGCGCATCGGCGCGGCGGAAGACAATATCGTCAATCTCTCTCAAGCCAGAATGAAGCACGCCGCGGATGCCGGTGATGCGATTGCCATTCGCGGCCTGACGCCGGGCATGTCCGTGCATCTGGCCGAATGCTGCCACCCGCTGCCGGGCGACCGCATTGTCGGCATTTCGGGCGGCGGTCACGGCATCGACGTTCACGCCATCGATTGCGAGCAGCTCGAGAAGGTCGCCGATCAGCCCGAGCGTTGGGTCGATCTCGCCTGGGATCCGGACCGCGACAAGGAGGCGCACATCGGACGCATCAACCTTGTCGTGGCGAACGAGGCCGGAAGCCTCGGCGCGCTGTCGACCGTGATCGCGCGCAACTTCGGCAATATTTCCAACTTGAAGATCGCCAAGCGCTCGAAAGACTTCTTCGAAATGACGCTGGACATCGAGGTCAGGGGCGTGAAGCATCTGACCAATATCATCGCGGCCCTTCGCGCGACCCCGGCGATCAATTCCGTCGAGCGCGCGCGCGGATAAATTTCCTCCTTCCCGGATCTCCCCCAATGTTCCGCCGCCGTCAAAAGCTGAGCCTGCGCGCGAAGGTTGGCGGTATCTTCTGGCCCCGCATCGGATGGAAGCGGGCTTCGCTTTATTACTGGTATCGCCTGCACCGGATGGAGGGCACCTCGCGCAGCATCGCGTCCGGCCTTGCCTTCGGGGTGGCGGCCGCGATGACGCCTTTTTATGGGCTCCATACCGTCGTGGCTCTCGCGGTCGCCTGGATCTTCGGCGCCAACATGGTGGGGGCCGCGGTCGGGACGTTCGCGAATAATCCGTGGACCGCGCCGCCCATTTGGTTCGGGACCTATTACATCGGGGGCTGGATCCTGGGCGGCGAGACCTCGTCAAACCCGGATTTCATCAATATGTTTAGGCATCTCACGGAAGCGGTGATGACGCGCGATATGGAACTTTTCGCCGAAAGCATTTGGCCGGTTTTGCAGCCGATGGCGGTGGGCAGCGTGCCGCTTGCGCTCGCGGTGGGCTTTACGACCTACCTCGTCCTCGAGCCGTTGATCCGCGCCATGCACCTCGAACGGGCGCTGCGCTTCAGGACGTCGCCGCATCATCCCAAAGACCCTCCTAAAAGCCCTTCTAAAGGACAGCAATGACCTCTCGTTCCCGCAATCGCCTTCGCCTCGGTGTGAACGTTGATCACGTGGCGACGGTCCGCAACGCGCGCGGCGGCGCCCATCCCGACCCGGTGCGCGCGGCGCTGCTGGCGGTCGAGGCGGGCGCCGACGGGATCACGGCGCATCTGCGCGAAGACCGGCGGCATATTTCCGATGCCGACATCGAAGCTTTGATGCGCAATCTCACCGTGCCCTTGAATCTCGAAATGGCCGCGACCGCGGAGATGCTCGCCATCGCGCTCCGTCATAAACCGCACGCGGTCTGCCTCGTGCCGGAAAAGCGCCAGGAACGCACGACCGAAGGCGGGCTGGACGCCGCGGGCGGGCACAACCACCTCGCGCCGTTCGTGAGCAGACTGTCGGACGCGGGCATCCGCGTCTCGCTGTTCATCGAAGCCGACCCGCGCCAGCTCGACGCCGCGCGGTCCATGGGCGCGCCGGTCGTTGAACTTCACACGGGCTCCTACTGCGAGGCCGAGGGGGCCGCGCGGCGCGCGCTTTTGAAACGCATCGAGGATGCGGCCGCCTACGCTCACAAGGCCGGGCTCGAGTGTCATGCAGGACACGGGCTCGGCTATGAGACGGTGGGCCCCGTCGCCGCGATCCCGGCCATTGCCGAACTCAACATCGGCCACTTCCTGGTGGGCGAGGCGATCTTCACCGGTTTCGCGGCGGCGATCCGGCGCATGCGCGAGGCCATGGACGCGGCCCGCCCACAATGATCATCGGCATCGGCAACGATCTGATCGACATTCGCCGCATCGAGAAAACCCTCGCGCGGTTCGGGGACCGCTTCGTCAACCGGATCTATACCGAGGTCGAGAAGCGCAAAGCCGAACGCCGCAAGGGGGCCGGGCACGCCTATGCCGCCACGCTCGCCAAACGTTACGCGGCCAAGGAGGCCGCCTCCAAGGCCTTGGGGACCGGGTTCCGGGCCGGGGTGTTCTGGCGCGATCTCGGTGTTGTGAACGACCCCTCCGGGAAGCCGACCATCGTGATGACCGGCGGCGCCGCGCGGCGCCTTCAGTCCCTGATCCCGGCCGGTATGCGCCCCCAGATCGCGCTCACGATTACGGACGAATACCCCATGGCCGAGGCCCTGGTGATCATTTCCGCCGTTCTGGACTCTAAGTAACGCAAGTCCGGCGCAGAGTTGGAGATATTCACCCGTGACCCATTCCCTTGACTTTAGGGGCTGCCGCTGGCTTCATCCGGCCCTTCCGCGCCCCGGTCACGGCTGGGGGCGATGGTCCAACACCCCATGACGAGATCCGGTATCAGCAGTATGAGCGCGAAAAAGCAGGAAGGTCTTGGCGAGACCTTGCTCACGGTTGTGTACGCGGTGCTGATCGCCCTGGTGATCCGGACCTTCGCGTTCGAACCCTTCAATATCCCGTCGGGTTCCATGATTCCGACCCTCCTGGTCGGGGATTATCTTTTCGTCTCCAAATACTCCTACGGCTATAGCAAACACTCCTTTCCGTTGAGCGCCGCGCCGTTCGCCGGCCGCATTCTGGAATCGGTGCCGCAGCGCGGCGACGTGGTGGTTTTCAAGACGCCGGCGGACGACAAGACGGATTTCATCAAGCGGGTGATCGGCCTGCCGGGCGATACGATCCGCATGCAGGACGGACGTCTGTTCATCAATGGCCAGCTGGTCGAGCGCCAGCGCGTGGATGATTACACCTATCGCGACACCTACGGCAGCGTGGTGCGCTTCACGCTGTTCACCGAGACGCTTCCCGGCGGCAAACAACATCCGATCCTGGAAGCCGGCGATCATGGCCAGTACGACAACACGTCCGAGTATAAGGTGCCCGAAGGGCACTACTTCATGATGGGCGACAATCGCGACAATTCGCTCGACAGCCGCGCCGACGTCGGTTTCGTGCCTGCTGAAAATCTGGTCGGCCGCGCGGAGTTCATCTTCTTCTCGACCGATGGCTCGGCGCGCCTGTGGGAGATCTGGCGCTGGCCGTTCGCGATGCGCTTCGAGCGCTTCTTCAACGGCATCCGCTAGGACCGTGTCCGCCCGCCATCATCCCTTGGAAGAGGTTCTGGGACATCGGTTCCAGGACCTCGGTCTGCTGACTCTCGCGCTAACGCATCGCGGCGCGCTGGGCTCGGGCCGCGGTAAATCCAATACCATCGGCAACGAACGGTTGGAGTTTCTGGGCGACCGGGTGCTCGGGCTCGTGATCGCGGAAGTGCTTTTGCAGAAGTTCCCGGAGGAAAATGAAGGCGCGTTGGCGGCCAGGCTCGCGGCTCTGGTGAGCGCGGTGGAACTGACGCGCGTGGCGGAGGCGATCGGCCTTTCCGGGCATCTCAAAATCGCCCCCACGCAGAAACTGGACCCGGCGGCGACAGCCGTGCTGGCCGACGCCTGCGAGGCGATGATCGGGGCTTTGTATTTGGACGGCGGCCTTGCAAAGGCCGCCGCGTTCATCGCCAAACACTGGGCGCCGGCGATGGACACCAGCGCCGGGCCGCCCAAGGACCCGAAAATGGCGCTGCAGGAATGGGCGCAGGGGCGCGGCCTGCCGCTTCCGGCGTATAAGGACGTCGAAGCCTCGGGGCCGGCGCATGCGCCGTCGTTTACAATGAGCGTGACGGTGGAGGGTTATCCGGAAGCCGTGGGGAAAGGGCGCACGAAGCGTCTTGCCACCCAGGCGGCCGCCACCGCGCTGCTTGCGCAACTCATCGAGAAGAAGACATGACGCAAGACACTGAAGGCGAACGCGAGACGACACGGTGCGGTTTTGTGGCCGTGGTCGGCGCGCCGAACGCCGGAAAGTCGACGCTGGTGAACGCGCTGGTCGGCGCGAAGGTCAGCATCGTTTCGCCGCGCGTTCAAACGACGCGCACGCTGGTGCGCGGCATCGCGATGTTCGGCGCCGCCCAGGTCGTATTCGTCGATACGCCGGGGATTTTCCAGCCCAAGAAGCGCTTCGAGCGCGCGATGGTCGCGGCCGCCTGGGCCGGCGCGGCCGACGCCGAAATCGTGCTTCTGGTCGTCGATGCGGTGAAGGCGGGCAAGCCGAACGGCGGGGAAGACACGGACCGTATTGTCGCGGACCTCAAGGCCTCGAACCGCAAGGCGCTGCTGGCGCTCAACAAGGTCGATCTCGCCGACAAGGGCAAACTTCTGGAACTGGCGCGGCGCCTCGACGCGACCGGCGTCTTTACCGAGATTTTCATGGTTTCCGCGCTCACGGGCGACGGCCTTGAACGGATCCGCGAAGCGCTGGCGGGCATGGTGCCGGCGGGCCCGTGGCTGTTCCCCGAGGACGAAGTGACGGACATGCCGTCGCGTCTTCTCGCGGCCGAAGTCACGCGTGAAAAGCTCTTCCTGAACCTCAAACAGGAATTGCCCTACTCCTGCGCGGTGGAAACCGAGCGTTGGGAAGAAAAGCAGGACGGCAGCTTGCGGGTCGAGCAGGTGATTTACGTCACCCGTGAAAGTCACCGTCCCATCGTCCTTGGCAACGGCGGTCAGCGCATCAAGACCATCGGCGCCTCGGCCCGCCGGGAACTCGAGGAAATGTTCGATCGGCGCGTTCATCTGTTCCTGCACGTGAAAGTGAACGAACGGTGGAACGAAGACCGCTCGCTCTATGCGGCCTGGGGGCTCGACTTCAACGCCTAAGTCCGCTTTGATGCGGGCCTGGGGAGCGGTCGTCGCGCGGGGAGCCGGGAGTGGCTGTTTTTGGGGTGTTGTGTTTTGTCGTGGGGGTCGTCGCCCTCGCGCTTCTTGTGATCCGGCGCGGGCGGAACCTGCCGCAGCGCGGCCTCGATCACCTTCTGGTCTTCCTCGGAACAGCCGGCGTCATCGTCGGCATCGGCGTCGTCTTCATGCGCTTCACGTAACGCGGCGACCGTTGATTAAGTATACTTAATTGGAGGGCGCGAAGACCCGTTCCTGCCCCTGAAAGGGGGAGGTGAGGAGGTGGGGCGTTTTTTTGTTTTTGGAGTCCGCGATTCTTTCAAAGAAGGGCACGGAACAACATAGGTTCCGATTTTCCGCGTGCCCCTCTAAACTTTCGCCATGGCCATCAGTTGGGAAGATCACGGCATCGTGCTGGCGGTGCGTCGCCTGGGCGAGCATGACGCCATCGTCAGTCTTCTGACCGAGGAGCAGGGGCGGCATGCCGGCGTTGTCAAAGGCGGGAGCGGCAAGACCGCGCGCGCGCTCCTCCAGCCCGGAAACGTCGTGAAGGCAAGCTGGCGCGGCCGTCTGGATACCCACATCGGCACCTATACCTTGGAGCCCGTGCATCATTTCGCGGCCGGCGCCTTGTCTTCGCCCGCGGCGCTGGCCGGACTCACCGCGCTTTGCGCCATGGTCGAGACGGCCTTGCCCGAACGCGAGCCGCACGGCGCGGTCTATCGTCACACGCTCGGTCTTTTGCAGCACCTCGGCGCGCCGGGCTGGGAGGTGGAATACGTGCTCTGGGAAATGGAGCTGCTGCGCGACATGGGCTACGGGCTCGATCTGCGCAGTTGTGCGGCGACGGGCGCCACGGAGGATCTCGTTTATGTATCGCCCCGCAGCGGGCGGGCGGTCTCACGCGGGGCGGGTGCGCCTTATGTGGACAAGCTCTTCGCCCTCCCGCCGTTCCTGAAAAGCGAACAGGCCGATGTCGGCGACGCGGATATCGTGCAAGGGCTGGCCCTGACGGGCTATTTCTTCGAAGCGCATGTCTTCGGTCCCCACCGCCGGAAAATGCCGGCTTCGCGCGTGAGATTCGCCGAGAGGTTCAAAATCTAAACGCTGATATGGCTTTTTCGATCCGGATCGCTATTCTCTCGCCCGCATGGCAAAAAAACCGACCGCTTCCGCGCCCATCATTGAAGACATCCGTCCGACGCCGCTGGCCGAGGCCTTGGGCGAACGCTATCTCGCCTACGCGCTCTCGACGATTGTCTCCCGTTCGCTGCCCGATGTGCGCGACGGCTTGAAGCCCGTCCACCGGCGCATCCTTTACGCCATGCGTCAGCTGCGCCTGGATCCGAACGGCGGCTTCAAGAAGTGCGCGCGCGTCGTCGGCGACGTGATCGGTAAATATCACCCGCACGGCGACGTCGCGGTCTACGACGCTCTGGTGCGTCTCGCCCAGGAATTCGCGGTGCGCTATCCGCTGGTCGAGGGCCAGGGCAATTTCGGCAACGTCGACGGCGATAATGCCGCCGCCATGCGATACACCGAAGCAAAATTGACGCCCTACGCCCAGGCGCTCATGGAAGGCCTGGACGAAGACGCCGTCGATCTTCGCCCGACCTATGACGGCGAGGAGAGCGAGCCCGTCGTCATGCCGGCGGCTGTGCCGAACCTCCTCGCCAATGGTTCCGCCGGGATCGCGGTCGGCATGGCCACCAACATCCCGCCGCACAACCTCGGCGAAATCTGCGATGCGCTGCTGCACCTGATCAAGACGCCGAAGGCGCAGATCGCGACGCTGGTCGATCTGATGCCCGGCCCCGATTTTCCGACGGGCGGTATCCTGACCGAAGCGCGTGAAACGATCGTCGAGGCCTACCGCACGGGCCGCGGATCCTTGCGCGTGCGCGCCCGCTGGCAGGAAGAGAAGCTCGATCGCGGTCAGTACCAGATCGTGGTCACCGAGATTCCGTATCAGGTTCAGAAAGCGAAGTTGATCGAGCGTGTGGCCGCGCTGATGGAAGAAAAGAAGCTTCCGTTCCTGGCCGATATCCGCGACGAGTCCACCGAAGAAGTGCGCATCGTCCTTGAACCGAAGTCGCGCACGGTCGAGGCCGAGCAGCTCATGGAGCAGCTCTTCCGCCAGACCGACCTCGAGATCCGCTTCGGTCTCAATATGAACGTGCTCGGCGCGGATGGAATCCCGCGCGTCATGGACCTGCGCGAAGTCCTGCAGTCCTACCTCGACCATCGTCAGGTCGTGCTCGTGCGCCGGTCCAAGCATCGCCTGGCCGAGATCGAGCGCCGCCTCGAGATCCTTGAAGGCTATCTGATCGCCTACCTGAACCTCGACGCGGTCATCAAGATCATCCGCACCGAGGACGAGCCCAAGCCTGTTTTGATGAAGCGCTTCAAGCTTACGGACACGCAGGCCGAAGCCATCCTCAACATGCGCTTGCGTTCGCTGCGCAAACTCGAGGAAATGGAGATCAAGTCCGAGCACAAGTCGCTTTCGGACGAGCGCAAGGAAATCAACGCGCTGCTCAAAGACGAAGACAAGCAGTGGCAGACGATCGCCTGGCAGATCAAGGAAACCAAGAAGCGGTTCGGTCAGGCCACGCCGCTGGGCAAGCGCCGCACCACCTTGGGCGAAGCGCCGAGCGCCGTGATCGTGCCGATCGAAGCGCTGGTTGAGAAGGAGCCCGTGACGGTCGTGCTTTCGGCCAAGGGCTGGATCCGCGCCATGAAGGGGCACAAGGACGATGTGCTCGCCGGCGGCGGCGATCTGAAATTCAAGGAAGGCGACGCTTTCCAGGCCGCGGTGAAAGCGCAGTCGACGGATAAGATCCTGTTCTTCGGCTCCGACGGCCGTTTCTACACGGTGGCCGCCGACCGCTTGCCCCTCGGCCGCGGATTCGGTGAACCGATCCGCCTGCTGGTCGATCTGCCGAACGACGCCGAGCTCCTGACGATGCGCGTCTATAACCGCGAGGAGAAATTCCTGGTGGTGTCGTCCGAAGGCCGCGGTTTCATCGTGCCGGCCGAACAGGTTTTCGCGCAGACCAAGAACGGCAAGCAGTGCTTGAACCTCGCCGAAGGCGAGAAGGGACGTGTCTGCGCCTTGCTTCCGGGGACCTCCGGCGGCGGCGGCGACCTGCTCGGCAAGCCGGGAGACTCTGTCGCGATCATCGGCGAGAACCGCAAGCTTTTGATCTTCCCGCTCGGCGAAGTTCCGGAAATGGCGCGTGGGCGCGGTGTGATCCTGCAGAAGTACAAGGACGGCGGCTGCGCCGACGCGAAGGTCTTTAACTACAAGGAAGGCCTGTCGTGGAAGTCCGGCGACCGCGCGCGCGTGGAGACGGACCTCAAGGACTGGCGCGGCGAACGCGCGCAAGCCGGCCGTCTGCCGCCCAAAGGCTTCTCGCGCGACGACCGTCCCTTCAGCGGCTAATCCTCTCGCGCCGCGAGAACAGCTTAAAAGTTCCCCGGATTTTTGCGCGCCGCGCGGGTGCCGGCGCGGCAACTCTTTTCTAATTTGCGCGTTGCAGAAAACATGAGGTCCGCCGCTATTTGATTTGGGGCGGTTCCTGCCAAACGCGTGAAGTGGAGAGAGAGAAAGAGACCGCGCGCGATCTTCGTTTGTCACTCAGCCGCATGCTCGTCCGCAGGGATGCGGCAGGCTTGGCAAAGGATACGCGGGCCGTCCTTCGATCCGGCGTCAATGCTCAAAAAACCGGCCGACAAGTCATGCAGCATGCGGGCTCCGCCCGCATCGCCGTCCACCCGGATCGCCGAGCCGGCCCGCGCGCAGGCGGGGCATGTCAGCAATATCCTGCGATTGTCCGATCCCATAATCCACCGCGCACGCTTCACACGCTTTTGGCGAGCGACCCGCGTCTCCTCGGAGACGCCGCTTACTCATGGCGCAGACACTCTTAGCATTGGGTCACCATCACAAACCTTAACCTACGACAATGTTCGACTCTCCGCCTTGGGCTAGTTTTTGGGTGGGGCTTAGGGGAATTCAACAGACGGCGTGTGGCGCAGCGAGCGCGGCGGCGTGCCCTATTCCTTGTGATTGTCGATAGGCGCGTTATGTCGAATGCATTCGTTCGTAGACTTGAGAGCGTGGAACGGCTCACGAAAATTGAGCGCCAGGCCCTCGCCGAGGCGACCAAGAACGTCCAGAAAGTTGGCGCACGCCGTCCTATTCTGGGCGAGGGGCAGCGTAATGTCGGCGCGCATGTCATCCTGTCCGGCCTGGCGTGCCGTTACCGCATCCTCGAGGACGGCAGCCGCCAGATCACGGACTTCCTCGTTCCCGGCGACCTGTGTGAGTGTGAACATATGCTCGGCGCGGACAGCGGCTACAGCATCGCGGCCTTGTCGCCTTGCACTTACACGCACATCGATCCTCCGTCGCTGGCCGCGCTGATGGAAAAATATCCGCGCATCGGGCGCGCGCTGTGGTCGCTCACCCTCATCAACGAAGGTGTCCTGCGGGAATGGCTGGCGAACGTCGGCCGCCGCCCGGCGGTCCGCCGCGTGGCCTATCTGATGTCCGAGCTGTGCTTCCGCTTGCAGAACGCCGACGCGCCGCGGCCGAGCAGTTGTGCGTTGCCGTTGACGCAAATCGATCTCGCGGATGCAACCGCGCTTTCACCGGTGCACATCAACCGCGTCCTCGGCCGCCTGCGTGAAAAGCGCCTGGTGAGCCTGCAGCGCCGGTCGATCATCGTGAAGGATACCGAGGGGCTCATGTCCTTCGCCGAGTTCTCGGGCAACTACATCCCGCGGTCGCACGGCGGCTAATCCCGCCTTCGGTGCAACTCTACGTCGCGCAACCGCGCGCGAGCGCGCGTGCGCCTTCACGCATATCTTTACGTCCGCCTTTTTTCCGCCGCAGGTGTGGCGCCCTAGCTGTTTGAAAGAACGGGATTCAGCTGCGATGGCATGGCCGTTGCACGTCTTCTCGGCGCGACCTCAGACAAAACACGGCCGGGAACGCGGCCATAACAAATTGAGGGAGAGTCGATGTTTAGGAAGATTCTGTCCGCTACGACCTTTGCCTTGTTTTGCGGTGCGATGACCGCTCCGGCGAAAGCGGCGCCAATTCTTGGAAGTCATGTCGAGGACACGCTGTTCATTTCGGCCATCGCGCCGAACACGGAAGGCTGGTCCTATCTCGGAGAGAGCACGGGGCTGCCCAGTCCCTTTGCGGTGGCCGGCCGGCTGACGCTGATGTGGCGTGCCTCCTCGTACGGGAATTCGTTTGGGACCGCGGATATGTCGCATGGAAATCGCGCCGAGATTTTCGGCGCGTCGGCGGGGCGCGGGACGATCTATGAGTTGGCGGCGAGCCCGGTCGACCGGCTCTTCTACTTCAATGCCGACGGCGCCGATCTTCTTCTGGCGTCCGATGACAACCGGCAATACACGGACGGCTTTTCGAGCGGCGGAACGCCGGGCCGGCTGCAGGGCGGCATGGATATTTTCTACCATGCGAATTCGCACACCTGGGCGTTTTTCTTCGATGACGCCGGCGGCGGGCTCCCGATCCTCGGCGACGACAACGATTACGACGATCTGATCGTCACCTTCCGCCGCGATATCGTTCCGGAACCCGGCGCGCTCGGTCTGTTCGGCGCCGCGCTTCTGGGCGTCGCCGGCCTGAGCCGCCGCCGTAAGAAGGCTTAAATAAAAAAACGGCGGTTCGTGCACCGCCGTTTTTTTTGACCGCTTGCGAAGGGGTCAGTCCGGCGAATTCACGCGCTGCCAGCCATTCGGTCCCAGGCATTCGAGCGGTTGGAAGCGCGCCTTGTAAGCCATCTTCGCGCTGTTGACGATCCAGTAGCCGAGGTAGGCGTAGGGAAGCTCGAGTTTGCGCGCCTGTTCGATCATCCACAGCACCACGTAGTTGCCGAGACCGTCGCGCGCGCCGTTGGCTTCGAAGAAGCTGTAGACCGCCGACAGGCCGTCGGTGGTGCGGTCGGTCAGGCATACGGCGATCAGCACGCCGGCCCGATCGCGGAACTCCACCATGAAGGTGTCGATGGGGCTGTCCTCGACCATGGCGCTGTATTCGTAGAAGCCCATCAAGGCCATGTCGCTGCCGGCATGGCGCGACTGCTGGTAGCGGGCGAAAAGCTCGTATTGCTCGGTCGTCGCGCGCGCCGGGACGCGCGTGGCGACCAAGTCTGAATTCTCGCGCCAGATCCGGGCGAGCGAGCGTTTGCGGCTGAATTCCTTCACCACCACGCGCACGGGCACGCAGGCTTTGCAGCCGGGGCAGGCCGGGGCATAGGCGATCGAGTGGCTGCGGCGGAACCCGGACCGGGCCAGGGCCTCGTGCAGATTTTCCGCGCCGGGGCCGGAAAGCTCGGTGACGAGCTTGCGCTCCAAACGGTCAGGCAGGTACGGGCACGGCAAGGGCGCCGTGGTGAAAAAGAACTGTGGCCGTTTAAGAGGTGTATGGTCCATGACCCGCGTTACCTGCGGCCTAGTGTGGAGGGCCGCTTCATTCCTGGCAAGCGCGGTAACGCCCGGGAAAACAAGGGTGTTCCGGGGCCCAAGATTTTGTCAGGGCGTCGGCGGGGCGAGCGTCTCGCCGGCGGCGCCGTTGATGGGCGCGGACTGTGTCGCCTTCTCGAGGAAGTTCGGGAGGCGGTCGAAGGTATCGGCCTTCACGTCCTCGGCGCGCAGCAGGACGATGGAAACGCGGCGGTTGCGCGGCGAGCGGAGCTGCGCGCGGTCCAGCGGCTCACGGTCCGCGACGCCGACGACTTTACCTATTTGACGGTCGTCGATGCCGCCTTCGAGCAGCACGCGGCGGGTGGCGAGGGCGCGGTCGGACGACAGTTCCCAGTTGGTGTAGCCGGACGGATCGACCGCGGTCGATGGGTCGGTGTGGCCGGTGATGCTCACCTTGTTGGGCATCTTGCGGATGACTTGCGCGACTTGTCTCAGCAAGTCCTTGCTGCGCTGATACATATTCGCGCTGCCCGGCTCGAACATGTCGACCTTGTCTTGATCCATCAGCTGGATGCGCACGCCTTCGGGCGTGTTGTCGACCATCAGGCTTGCGGCGAGGGGGGCGAGATCGGGCACGCCGCTGATCTGCTGCTTGAGCTGGTTTTGAACCTGCTCGAATTCTTTCTGTTCCTTGGCTTCCTGCGCCGCCTTGATCGCTTCTTCATCGACGCGCGCGCTTTCCGCGGGGTCCGTGAGGTCGGAGCCGCCGGACCCGATCGAGGGCGGGGGCAGGACGACGGCGGCGGTGGAACCGGTCTGGCTTTGCGAAGCGCCTTCGCCGATGGCCTGGCCGCCGAGCATCCCGCCGGCGCCGCTTTCGCGGGTCGAGGCGGCAATCGGGGTGAAGTAGTCGGCGACGCCGTTGAGCTGCTGTTCGGTCACGGCGTTGAGCAGCCACAGGAGCAGGAAGAAGGCCATCATCGCGGTTACGAAGTCGGCGTACGCAACCTTCCACGCGCCACCATGGTGGCCGTGTCCGCCTTTCTTGATCCGCTTGATGATGATCGGCGCGCCGTCTTTACCGCCGGCGCCGCCGCCAAAATCCGGCCGTTCAGCCATACCCCAAACCCGCTACTGCCTGGCTCGCCTAACCTGATAAGCGACAGGCTATTTCACGCCCCAAAGCTTAACGGACAATTTAGAGGGTCCGGGCCCGGGCGACAAGGCAGCCGAAGACGGGAAAAATCGCCGTTTTACGGGCTGGGCTGGAGGGTTAGGCGCCGCGCGCCGTCCGCCTCCGCCGGGGCCGTGAAATACCGGCCCTCGGCCCAGGGGCCTAAAAGCGCGCCGTAATCCTTCGACAAAAGGTGCCCGGACTGCCCCCCGGCCAAGGCGAAGCGGGACTGGGCGAGATCGTTCAGGTCGTAAATCGCCCGCAGGCTCGCACCGTGGAAGTGCCGGAACGGGCGCGCGGAGGCCGACGAGGCGAAGGTGCCCCGGTTCACCGTGAAGCCGTCGCCGCCGGTCGAAATGCGAAGAAGGCCCAGTTCATTGATCAGCGGGAAATTCTCGAACAGCAGATGACCGAAGGTCGCCTGATGGAAATCGCCCCAGCGCAGCTCGTCCGGCGTGCCTCTGGTCTCCAGCCAGGCGACCGTCTGCGACCACGCGGTTGAAACTTGCGCTTCGCAAGTTTCCGGTTCCGCCGTGGTGAGGTCGTCGCACCAGCTTTGGTCCGCCGTCAGGATCGTGCGCAGGAGTTCCGGCCGCACGCCGCCGAAATAACGCATCATGTCGCCGAGATCGTCGGCGAGGATTTGCGTCTTCAGGCGTTCGATCCACACCGCGAACATCAGGGGCTCGAGACGGCCGGCATCCGTTTTGCCGTCCCAGGCTTTCAGACGTTCGAGCAGTTCACGGTCCTGCGGCGTCTTGCCGGCGGCGCGCGCGGTCATGAGCGGCAGCATCTCGCGCGCCATGACCGACACGATGTCGAGCTGCAACGCCGCCGTCGCATCGGGGGTGACGATTTTTTCAGCCGACAGGACGTCGGCGATGCGCATGGCGCGGTAGGAGTCCGGCCACTGCGCGGCCAGCAGGTGCGGATAGGCGTCGCCCACCATCTTGTTGTTGGCGTTGATGATGACCTCGGCGTCGGTTCCCGCGACATGCGGCAGCTCGTCGAACGGAATCCATCCCGTCCAATCGTGCGAGCCGTCCCAGCCGGGCACGGGCGTCATGCCGTTTCCGGCTTTGCGCATCGGCACGCGGCCCGGGGCGACATAACCGGTCGCACCCGTGCGGTCGGCGAACATCATGTTCTGGTGCGGCGCATGGAACAGGTGAATCGCCGCGACGAACGCGGGCACGTCCTTCGCGTGGTTCATCTTGTAGACGCCGTCGGCCGAGCGGTCTTCCGGCGCGAACAGAGCGGCGGACAGCGACAGCGCATAAGGCTCCGGGATCAGCTCGTTCATCCCGGCCGGGCGGCGCAGGATATCGGTGACGATGGGGCCGTGGCGGCTTTCGCGCACCGTCAAGCTGACCGGATCGCCGAAGCGCACGTTGATGGTCTCGGTGCGCTCCGTGAAGGCGCGCGGGCCTTCGGGCGTTTCGTAGGAACGCCCATCGGCGGTCAGCTTCTCCATGAAAAGATCGCTGGTGTCGCTATGCGTCGTCGTGAGACCCCACGCGACATCGGCGTTGTGGCCGAGCATGTGCAGCGGCACGCCCGGCACGGTCGCGCCGAAGACCTCAAGTCCCGGCGCTTTGAGGCCCGCGAAGTACCAGACGCTCGGGGCCTGAAAGCCGAGATGCGGATCGTTGGCGAGGATGGGGCTGCCGCTTTGCGTGCGGGTGCCCGACACGGCCCAGATATTCGACGCGTCGCTCGGGTGAATGACGGCGGTCATCGCCGCGTGCAGCGCTTCCGCCGGAAGATCGCGCAGCGCCGGCGCGAGGTTCGCCATGGTGACCGGATCTTCCGGCCGCGCGCCGGGCGAAAGCGCGGCCGCTTTTTCAGGCCCGAGCTTCGCGACCAGCGCGGCATTGACGAGTTCGTCGTCCCAGTTGCCGGACAGCGAGAGGCCCATCAGCTTTTGCCACACGAGTGAATCCGCCGGTTTCCAGGGCTCGGGCTTGAAGAACAGCAGCGTGTATTCGAGCGGGAGCGGGTGGCCTTCACCGAGCCAGGCGTTCACGCCGGCGGTGTAGCGTTCAAACGCGGCCTGGGTTTCGGGCGAGAGGCCGCGCAAATCTTCTTCCGCGCGCCGGTAAACGCCCAGTGTGCGCATCATGCGGTCCGGCGCGACTCCCGCCGCGCCGATCAGTTCCGCCAGCCGTCCTTGGCCCCGGCGGCGCATGAGTTCCATTTGAAAGAGACGGTCCTGCGCATGCACATAGCCCAGCGCGAAATAGGCGTCCGCTTCGGAGGCCGCGGTGATCATCGGAATCCCGCGTCCGTCGCGCACGATCGTCACGGGCGCGGCAACGCCTTTGGCGGCAATAAAACCGTCATGCGCGGGCAGGGCTCTGTACGCGGACAGCCAAAGCCAGCCGAGCACAAGGACAACGGCGAGAGCGATGAAGCCCGTTACATACATGACGCCGCGGGCAAGCTTTCTAAGCAATCGTCACCTGTGAGCTATGATAGACTGGAGGGAGAGAGTGATAAGAGGCGCGAGCGACTTCAAGTGAGCATGTCGGACCCCCCGAAAGATCCAGCGTACGATCCTGAACTGCCCCAGGTCCTGTTCGAGATTGTCGCCATCGGGAACGCGGTGAAGGTGTCGGCCATCGATCCGGTCACGAACACCGAGGTCTCGGTCGTCGGCTCCATTGCCATGAGCGCCTACAGCCTCAAAATGAACGCGCTGCGCAAGCTGAAGGCGCGGCTGCGCAAAGACGGGCCGCCGGGACCCGCTAACCCATTGAAAGGACAACTCATATAACATCTTGTGTGTGATTGGCAGCAATCATCCAGATGTGGTATCGGTCCTCTGGCGCGGGTCAAATTCCGGCCTGCCGAGAAACCCCCAGGGAGGCCGAAATGAGCAAAACGTTGATTGCCGCCGCATTCGCCGCTGCCACTCTGCTTTCGGGCGCTTCCAGCGCCCAAGACGCCGGCAAAATGAGCTTCTTCATCACCAGCGCCGGCCCGGGCAAGGGCGCGGAGCTGGGCGGCCTTGAAGGCGCCGACCGCCACTGCGCGGCCCTGGCGGCCAAAGCCGGCAGCAAGAAGGAATGGCGCGCGTACCTCAGCGGCCTGTCGGCGGACGGCAAGACGCCGGTGAACGCCCGTGACCGCATCGGCAAGGGCCCATGGATCAATGCCAAGGGCGTCGTTGTCGCCGCCGGCGTCGACGATCTGCACAGCGCCAACAACAAACTCTCCAAGGACAACTCGCTGACGGAGAAGGGCACAGTCGTGAACGGCCGCGGCGATACGCCGAACACCCACGACATCCTCACCGGCAGCCAGGCCGACGGCCGCGCCTTTGCGGACGGCGCCGATCACACCTGCAAAAACTGGACGAGCAGCGCCGCCGACGGCAGCGCTAATCTCGGCCATCACGACCGCCAGGGCGGCGGCGCCGACGGGACGTCGTGGAACGCCGCCCATCCGTCCAAGGGCTGCGGCCAGGAAAACCTCGTCGCCACCGGCGGCGCCGGCCTTTTTTATTGTTTCGCGACGAACTAGGAGTTCGATTTGTCCGACTCACGCATTGCTCAACCCGGCGATACAATTGTCATCGCCAGCGACCACGCCGGTGTGGAGCTGAAGTCCCAGATGGCCGACGACTTGAAGCGCATGGGCTTCATCGTGAAGGACCTCGGCGCGAACTCCTCCGAGTCCGTCGATTATCCCGACTTTGGGCACGCGGTCGGCAAGGCCGTGGAGACCCATGACGCCAAGGCCGGTGTCGTGATCTGCGGCACCGGCATCGGCATCTCCATCGCGGTGAACCGCCATCCGGGAGTCCGCGCCGCCTTGGTGCACGACGATATGACCGCGCGCATGGCGCGCGAGCACAATGACGCGAACGTCATGGCCATCGGCGCGCGGATTGTGCCGGCGGACCGGGCGCGCGCGCTTCTCAAGACTTTTTTCGAAACCCCGTTTGAAGGCGGACGCCATGCCCGCCGCGTGGAGAAGCTGGGCTAATCCAGCCTCACGTCAACATCTGTAAGGACCGATATGTCTACTCCCTTCTTCTCCCAGAGCCTCGCTGAAGCCGATCCGGATGTGATGAAGTCGCTGACGCTGGAGCTCGAGCGCCAGCAGACGCAGATCGAACTCATCGCGTCTGAAAACATCGTCAGCCGCGCCGTTCTCGAAGCGGTCGGCAGCGTGCTCACCAACAAGTACGCCGAAGGTTATCCGGGCAAGCGCTACTACGGCGGCTGCGAATTCGTCGACATCGCCGAAAGCCTCGCCATCGAACGCGCGAAGAAGCTGTTCGACTGCGCCTATGCCAACGTGCAGCCGCACGCCGGCGCGCCCGCCAACGAAGGCGTGTTCCTCGCGCTCCTGAAGCCGGGCGACACCATCATGGGCATGAACCTCGCCTCGGGCGGCCATCTCACGCACGGCGCGCCGCCGAACATTTCCGGCAAGTGGTTCAACGCGGTCCAATACGGCGTGCGCAAGCAGGACGGCATCATCGACATCGACCAGGTCGAAGCCCTCGCCAAGGAACACAAACCGAAACTGATCATCGCGGGCGGCTCGGCTTACTCGCGCATCATCGACTTCAAGGCGTTCCGCCAGATCGCCGACAGCGTCGGCGCGCTGTTCATGGTCGACATGGCGCACTTCGCCGGTCTGGTCGCGGCCGGCATCCATCCGAGCCCGCTGCCGATCGCCGACGTCGTCACCACCACCACGCACAAGACCCTGCGCGGTCCGCGCGGCGGCATGATCCTGTCGAACAACGAAGATCTCGGGAAGAAGATCAATTCGGCGATCTTCCCGGGCCTCCAGGGCGGTCCGCTCATGCACGTCATCGCCGGCAAAGCCGTTGCCTTCGGGGAAGCGCTGAAGCCGGAGTTCAAGGTCTACGCCCGGCGCGTGGTCGACAATGCGAAAGCCTTGGCGGAAACCCTGCGTAAGGGCGGCCTCGAGATCGTCGCCGGCGGGACCGATACGCACCTGATGCTGGTCGATCTGCGCCCGAAGAAACTCACCGGCAATGTGGTCGAACACCTGCTCGAACGCGCCGGCATGACCTGCAACAAGAACGGCATTCCGTTCGATCCGGAAAAGCCGACCGTCACCTCCGGCGTGCGCCTCGGCACGCCCGCGGCGACCACGCGCGGCTTCGGGACGGCGGAATTCACCCAGATCGGCCAGTGGATCTGCGAGGTCATGGACGCCCAGGCGGCCAGCCCGGGCAATACCGCGGCGGTCGAGGCCGAGATCCGGGGCCGGGTCCAGGATTTGTGTCGCCGCTTTCCGATTTATCAATAATTAGCGTTCACAAAGGGACTATAGTTCATAGGACCCGGCCGCCAACGGCCGGGCGTCAGGGGATAAAGGGGTCGGGGACATGCGCTGTCCGTACTGCGGGCATATGGATACCCAGGTGAAGGATTCGCGGCCGACGGAGGACAACTCCGCCATTCGCCGCCGCCGTTCGTGCCCGGCTTGCGGCGCGCGCTTCACCACGTTCGAACGTATCCAGCTCCGCGAACTCACGGTCGTGAAGAAGGGCGGCCAGCGGATTCCTTTCGACCGCGACAAGATCGCCCGCTCGATCATCACCGCGTGCCGCAAGCGGCCGGTGGACGAGGAGCGCATCGAACGGGTGGTCAACTCCATCCAGCGCCGCCTCGAAAGCATGGGCGAGTCCGATATCCCCTCATCGGTCATCGGCGAAATGGTGATGGAAGCGCTGCAGGGCCTCGACAAGGTGGCCTATGTGCGCTTCGCCTCCGTGTACAAGAATTTCCGCGAGGTGAAGGATTTCGAGCACTTCGTTGAAAATCTGACCGAGCCGGTCAGCTCCGACGAGACCTGATGCCCCCGCGCGCGTCCGCCGCCGATCAGGAGTTCATGGACGTCGCGCTCGGCCTGGCGGCGCGCAATCTCGGCGATGCCTGGCCCAATCCAACGGTCGGCTGCGTGCTCGTGAAAGACGGGCAGGTCGTCGGCCGCGGCTGGACCCAATCCGGCGGCCGTCCGCATGCGGAAACCGAGGCGCTCGCGCGCGCGGGACAAGCGGCGCGCGGCGCGACCGCCTATGTCACGCTTGAACCCTGCAGCCATCACGGACAAACGCCGCCCTGCGCCGAGGCGCTGGTTGCGGCCGGCGTGGCGCGCGTGGTGGCCGCGACGGCCGATCCCGATCCGCGCGTGAACGGCCGTGGATTGGCCCGTTTGCGTGAGGCCGGCATTGAAGTGAGCGAAGGGGTGCGCAAGGCCGCCGCGGACCGCCTGAACGCGGGCTTCTTCCTGAAAGCCGCGCACGGCCGCCCGCTGTTCGCGCTGAAAACCGCGACCAGCCTCGACGGCCGGATTGCCCTTGCATCGGGTGAAAGCCGCTGGATCACCGGCGAGTCCGCGCGCCGCGCGGTGCATGCCTTGCGCGCGCGCTATGACGCCATCCTCGTGGGCTCGGAAACCGCGCTCACCGACGATCCCTTGCTCACATGCCGCCTGGACGGATACGGCGGCCGCGCCAAGGTGCGCGTCGTGCTCGACCGGCGCCTGCGGCTCGCGCCGAATTCGGAACTCGTGAAAACCGCGCGCGGGATTCCGACGTGGGTGATCACCTCCGAACAGTCGCTGGCGTTGCCGCGCGGCGCCGAACTCGCCAAAAGCGGTGTCGAAGTGATGGGCCTGAAAGACGCCGCGGACCACGCGACGTTCACCGTCGCGGTGGGCAAGGCGCTCGCCGGGAAAGGTTTGACGCGCGTCATGATCGAGGGCGGAGGGCAGGTCGCCGCGGCCTTTCTCCGCGCGGGGCTCATCGACGAACTCGCCTGGTTCAAGGCGCCGAGCGTCGTCGGCGGCGACGGCCGGGCCTCGATTTATCCCATGGGACTCATGAATTTGGCGGATATGCCCCGTTTCAAGGCCCGGGAAAGCCTGAAATTCGGCGAAGACACACTAGATATCCTGGCCCGCTAACCCGTATATACGGGCCCATGTTCACAGGAATTGTCACCGATCTCGGCACCGTCATGGATGCCGTTCAGGGCGGCGCCGCGGCGGCGCGTTTCCGTATTCGCACCGCCTACGAAATGGACGGCATCGCCATCGGCGCCTCGATCTCCTGCAACGGCTGCTGCCTCACGGTGGTCGAGAAGGGGCCGGACTGGTTCGCGGTCGACGCCTCGCGCGAGACCTTGGATCTCACGACCCTCGGCACATGGACCGCCGGCATGCGCGTCAATCTCGAGCGCGCGCTGAAAGCCGGCGACGAACTCGGCGGCCACATCGTCTCGGGCCATGTCGATGGCCTGGCCGTCGTCGAAGACATCCGCGACGAGGACGGCTCGAAGCGTTTCACCATCGTCCCGCCGGCGGAGCTGTCCCGCTTCATCGCGCCGAAAGGCTCGGTGGCGCTCGACGGCGTGTCGCTGACGGTGAACGAGGTCGGCGGCAACAGCTTCGGCGTCAACATCATCCCCCACACCCAGGCCGTGACCGCCTTTGGCGCGCTTCGGGTCGGCGACCGGCTCAACATGGAAATCGACCAGATGGCGCGCTATGTTGCGCGTCTCCTGGACACGATCGGAAAATAAGAAGGCAACGCCTTGGCTGACGCTCTCGAAAAGCTGCCTGTTCATGCCGGTTTTCTCTCCTCGATCGAGGAGATCCTCGACGACGCGCGCAACGGCCGCATGTTCATCCTGGTCGACGACGAGAACCGCGAGAATGAGGGCGACCTCATCATCCCGGCGCAGATGGCCACCCCGGACGCCATCAACTTCATGGCCAAACACGGCCGCGGCCTCATCTGCCTGTCGCTGACCACCCAGCGCGCCGAACATCTGCGCCTGCCGCTGATGCCCGCGCACAACCAGTCGCGCCTTTCCACCGCCTTTACCTTGAGCATCGAAGCGCGCTCGGGCGTGACGACGGGCATCTCGGCCGCCGACCGCGCGCGTACGATTGCGGTGGCCATCGATCCCGCGTCCACGCACACCGACATCTCGACCCCGGGCCATGTGTTTCCGCTCATGGCCCGCGACGGCGGCGTGCTCGTGCGCGCCGGCCATACCGAAGCGGCCGTCGACATGGCTCGCCTCGCCGGTCTGATTCCGGCGGGCGTGATCTGCGAAATCATGAACGATGACGGCTCCATGGCGCGCATGCCGGACCTCGTCAAGTTCGCGCAGTTCCACGGCCTCAAGATCGGCACCATCGCCGATCTCATCGCGTATCGCCGCAAGACCGAGCGCCTTGTGAACCTGCTCGCGGAATCGCCGTTCACCTCGGAGATCGGCGGCGACTGGACCTTGAAGATCTATGCGGATTGCGTCTCCGGCGCGGAACTGCCGGTGCTCGTCAAGGGCAAGGTGTCCGGCGCCGCGCCCGCCATGGTGCGCATGCATCACCTGAACATTCTGCCCGACGTACTGCTCGACAAGGCCTCCGCGCGCACCGGCGATCTCCAGGCGGCCATGCAGATGGTCTCCAACTTCGGCAGCGGCGTGATCGTCCTGTTCCGCGATCCCATCTCGGGCGGTCTTTCGGAACGCATCCGCGCCAAGGCCAAGGGCGAAGAAGAAACCACCAAGCGTCTCGTCGACTACGGCGTGGGCGCGCAGATACTCACCGACATCGGTGTGCGCGACATGATCCTTCTCACCAACACTTCGAAAGTGGTGGTGGGTGTCGAAGGTTACGGTCTGCGCATCGTCGAACAGCGCAGCATCAAAGTGAAATAGACATGGCCACGCCGCACATCCTCGTCATCGAAGCGCGCTTCTACGACGAGAACGCCGACCTGTTGCTCGAGGGCGCGAAAAAAGCGCTCAAGAAAACAAAGGCAAAGGTCGATGTGATCACCGTTCCCGGAATCCTCGAATTGCCCGCGGCGCTCGCCTATGCATTTTCCAAGGGCCGCAAAAGCGCAAAGAAGCCGCGGTATTCGGGCGCCGTGGTCCTCGGCTGCGCCGTGAAGGGCGAAACCGACCACTATGAGCATGTGTGCCGCGAGTCCATGCGCGGTGTGCAACGGGTCGCGCTTGAACTGAAAGTCCCTGTCGGCAACGGGATTTTGACCTGCCCGACCTGGGACCTGGCGCAAAATCGCGCCGATCCGGCCGCAGGGGACGCGGGCGGGCGCGCCGCGCGCGCGTGCTTGCGTCTTATTGAGCTAAAGCACCGCTTCGGGCTATAAGCTCTCGCGCTGCAGCATGCGGCGCCTTTCTTTTTACTGTGAAGCGTGGAATTTGAATGTCAGCGAGTGCTGATACGCCCGAACGTGCTCCTCTCGACCCGCAAGGCCGCAGCGCCAGCCGCCTCGCGGCGGTGCAGGCTTTGTACCAGATCGAAGTCACCCAGGATCCGTCCGACCGGATCATCAAGGATTTTCTGACCGCGAAGGTCGGCGGCCTCGCCGTGGCGCAGGACCTGGAGACCGAGAAGGAATCCATCGTCGCGCTCGCGGACCTCGACGGCGAGCTGTTCATCAATCTCGTGCGCGCGGTCGATACGCGCGGCGCGGAGATCGATGAAATGATCAAGGGCTCGCTCTCGCCCGATTGGCCGTGGGAGCGTCTCGAGATCACCTTGCGCTCCGTCCTGCGCGCGGGTGTGGCCGAACTGCTGACGCGCACCGACATTCCCGCGGGCGCCACCATCGCCGAGTTCGTCGATGTGGCGCAGGCCTTCTATGCCGGTCCCGAGGCCGGCATGGCGAACGCGGTGCTCGACCGCATCTCGCGGGCGCTGGGCCGCACCGGCGGCGTCCGCGCCCACGCCGGCAAATAATGAGCCGCGCGCGCAGCGAGTTCGATGTCATCGCGGCGCTGTTCGCGCCGCTTGCGAAAAACGCGCCGGGCGCTTTCAATCTGAAAGACGATGCGGCGGCCTTCGATGTCGGGCCCGGCAACGAGGTCGTGATCACGCTCGACACCGTGATCGAGGGCGTGCACTTCCTGCCCGACGATCCGCCGGACCTCGTCGCACGCAAGGCGCTGCGCGTCAATCTGTCGGACCTCGCGGCCAAGGGCGCCGCGCCGGTCGGTTTCCTGCAGGCGCTGTCCGTGAATACCGCCGTCACCGACGCCTACCTCGAGCAATACGCCAGGGGCCTCGCGGCGGACGTCGCGGAATTCAACATCCCGCTCCTGGGCGGCGATACGACATCGGGCCCGGGTCCGCTTGCGGTGTCGATCACGGCGGTCGGCGCGGTCGCCAAAGGAAAGATGATCCCCCGCGGCGGCGCGCGCCCCGGCGATCTCTTGTGTGTCACCGGCGCCATCGGCGACGCGGCCCTCGGCCTCGACCTCCTGCGCGGAAAATTGAAAGTCGCCGGCCGCGCGAACGCCGAGCATCTCGTCGCGCGCTACCGCCTGCCGCAGCCGCGCCTCGCGGCGGGCGCCGCGATCAGAGGCCGGGCCGGCGCCTGCCTCGATATCTCCGACGGGCTTGTCGCCGACGTCGGGCACATCTGCGCGGCCTCCGGCGTCGCGGCGATCGTCGAGCGGGACAAGATTCCGCTGTCCGACGCTGCGCGGGCGGCCGTGACTCTCGAACCCGGATATTGGCCGCGGATTTTCGGCGGCGGCGACGACTACGAACTCGCGTTCACCCTCCCGCACGCATATGCGGACGGCTTGCAGCGCCTGGCGGAAGCGGCGGGCGTGCCCATGACAGTGATCGGTCGCATTACCGGGCCCGAAGATGCTAAGCTCGGCGCCGTGACTGTCCTCGATGGGGCAGGCAGGCCGGTCGAGGTGCCCGAAGGGGGCTATCGGCACCGGTAAGGCGGGGATACGTCGGTCCGATGAAGCGCGTCATCGTCATTATTCTTGTTATCCTGCTCGTCGCCGGCGGCGGCGCGGGCGGCCTCATGATGATGGGCATCATCCCGAACCCGTTCAATCCGACGCCGCAAAGCGGCCCGACGAGCGGCGCGGACAAGGCGGCGGCCGAACTCGCCGCGAAGAACAAATTCCAGCCGCCGTCCGCGGGATTGGATCTCGTCAAGCTCGACGACATGATCGTGCCGGTGATCCTCGACGGGCAAGTGGACCGGCGCGTGTTCATCATCGCGCGACTCAAGGTGAATGCGCCGGGCAACGTCACGACGGTCGAGTCCAAGCTGCGCCCCTTCCAAAGCGCCGTCCTCAGCGACCTCATTCCGTTCTTTCAAAAGTACTATGTGTCCCACGACGCCGTGGACGTCATCGTCGTGAAGGAGCGGCTGACCGCGACCGCCCGGAAAATTTTCGGCGAAATGGTCCCGGAAGTGCTGCTGATCAACGTGTTCGAACAGGTCAGCCCGCGCCAGCGGTAACGCACTTTATTCCGCCCCTGAAAGGGGCAGGGGAGGAAAGGGGTCGTTTTATCGGTCCAGCCCTGTTGCTTACGAGGGGGTCTTTCTGGCACTCTCGCGCAGCGCAAGGGGGGAATAGCGCCGATAAATCATATCAGTACTTACATCATCATATAACCAGGCCGCTCGAACGCCTGGCGTTCCCACGACTCTAGACGGAGTGAACATGACACCGGGTTCTTTACAAGTCCTCGTGATCGCGTGCGGGGTGTTAGCTGTGTTGTATGGCATCTTTGGCGTAATGCGCGTGCTGGCCAAGCCGGCCGGCAATGCGCGGATGCAGGAGATCGCACACGCGGTGCAGTTAGGGGCTGCCGCGTATCTCAATCGTCAATATCTGACCATCGGCATCGTCGGCATCGTCGTCGCCGTCATCCTGGGCGCCGCGCTCGGCGGTGTTGTCGCCGTCGGCTTCCTGATCGGCGCGGTGCTTTCGGGCATCGCCGGTTATGTGGGCATGAACGTGTCGGTGCGCGCCAACGTGCGCACCGCCGCCGCGGCGATGAACGGCGGCCTGGCGCCCGCTCATGCCGTCGCCTTCCAGGCCGGCGCCGTCACCGGCATGCTGGTCGTCGGCCTCGGTCTCCTGGGCGTGGCGGGGTACTACTTTGTCCTCAGCGCGCAGGGCCGTGAACTGCGCGACATCGTCTGGGGCCTGATCGCGCTCAGCTTCGGCGCGTCGCTCATCTCGATCTTCGCCCGCCTCGGCGGCGGGATCTTCACCAAGGGCGCCGACGTCGGCGCCGACCTGGTGGGCAAGGTCGAAGCGGGTATCCCCGAAGACGATCCGCGCAACCCGGCCGTGATCGCCGACAACGTCGGCGACAACGTCGGCGACTGCGCCGGCATGGCCGCGGACCTGTTCGAAACCTACGCCGTGACCATCGTCGCCACCATGTACCTGGGCTCGCTCTACTTCGTGGGCGATCAGGCTTTGAATGCGATGATGTATCCGCTCGTCATCGGCGGCGTCTGCATCATCGCGTCGGTGATCGGCACATTCTTCTCGGGCATTGGAGCCTCGGGCAAGATCATGTCCGCGCTTTACCGCGGCTTCATCGTCACCGCCGTGATCTCGGCGGGTTTGATCGTCGGCATCACGACCCAGCTGTTTGGCGAAGGTCTGACCAATGCCGCCGGCACGACCTACACCGCGCAGGACCTCATCACCTGCGCCTTCGTCGGCCTCGTCGTGACGGGTCTCATCGTGTGGATCACCGAGTACTACACGGGCACGGGCTTCCGCCCCGTCCGTTCGGTCGCGGCGGCCTCCACGACGGGTCACGGCACGAACATCATCCAGGGCCTCGCGATCTCCATGGAAGCCTGCGCGCTTCCGGTGCTCGTGATCTGCGCCGGCATCATCGTGGCCTACATGACCGCCGGCATCTTCGGCCTCGCGGTCGCGGCGACCACCATGCTCGCGCTCGCCGGGATCGTCGTCGCGCTCGACGCCTACGGTCCGGTGACCGACAACGCCGGCGGCATCGCGGAAATGTCGCACCTGCCGCCGGAAGTGCGTAAGTCGACCGACGCTTTGGATGCGGTCGGCAACACCACGAAAGCCGTGACCAAGGGCTACGCCATCGGCTCGGCCGGTCTCGCGGCCGTCGTGCTGTTCGCGTCCTACACCGAGGATCTCAAACACTACTTCGCGGATCTCGACATCCAGTTCAGCCTGGAAAATCCCTTCGTGGTGGTGGGTCTGTTCATCGGCGGGCTCCTGCCGTACCTGTTCGGCGCCATGGGCATGCAAGCCGTGGGACGCGCGGCCGGTGCGGTGGTGAACGAGGTCCGCCGTCAGTTCCGCGAGATCAAGGGCATCATGGAAGGCACCGCCCAGCCCGACTACGGCCGCGCGGTCGACATGCTCACCCGCGCCGCGATCAAGGAAATGGTCGTCCCGTCGCTGCTCCCGGTGCTGTCGCCGATCGTGCTGTACTACGTCGTCAACGCCATCGCCGGTCAGGCGCAGGCTTTCACGGCGCTCGGCGCGATGCTGCTCGGCACCATCGTCACCGGCCTGTTCGTCGCCATCTCGATGACGTCGGGCGGCGGCGCGTGGGACAACGCCAAGAAGTACATCGAAGACGGTCACCACGGCGGCAAAGGCTCCGACGCCCATAAGGCCGCGGTCACCGGCGACACCGTTGGCGACCCGTACAAGGATACGGCGGGCCCCGCCGTCAACCCGATGATCAAGATCATCAACATCGTCGCGCTCCTCCTGCTGGCCGCCCTGGCCGCGCACTAAAAGAGCGACGAGGAAGAAACGGAAAAGCCCGGACCCCAAAGGTCCGGGCTTTTTGTTACGTTGCAAAAGTCGGCTGGCCTCCGGCGGTGTTTTGCGATGTAGTGGATGGCGTTTGGAACAACCGGGGCGAATGAAGATGGCGCGTATTCTGGTCGGGATCGACGGCTCGAAGGGAGCGCTGAAGGCGCTCGACTATGTCGCCGCGCGCAAGCGCCGCGGCGAAAAAATCGAAGTGATCGCGGTCTATGCCCAGCCGCTGATCAAGGCCCACGGCCCGATCGTCACCCATGCGATGGTCAGCAACTTTCAAAGCCAGGAACGCGAAAAGGTCTTGTCGGCGCCCGGCCTCAAGACCCGCACGAAATTCCTTAAGGCGGACGTCTATGTGCAGACCGGCGACCCCGCCGAGTGCATCATCGCGTTTGCGAAGAAGTCGAAATGCACCGAAATCGTGATGGGCAGCCGCGGCCTCGGACGCCTGTCCGGCCTCCTCCTCGGCTCCGTCGTCACCAAGGTCGTGCAACTGTCCCAAATCCCCGTCGTCGTCGTGAAATAACGAGATGAGCGAGATGAGGGGCCCGGAGATGAGGGGACAGTATTGGAGATGAGGGGACAGTATACTTAATTCATCCCTCTCAGACCGGGTGGTTGCTCCAGTACTTTATTTTCCCGTCTTTGATCAGGAACATGCTGACGCGCGTGAGGCTTGCCGTCTGTTTTCCATCGCGGAAGATTGATTGATCGCGGACATGGGCGACCACGGACCCTTTGGCGAAGCTGTCGGTGATGGCGGTCTTGTAGCGCGTCGCGTTCGCGAAAAATCCTTCCAAGGCCTGCGTCACGGCGGCTTTGCCGATCAGCGGCGGACGGTCTTCCGCCAGCCGCAGCTCGCAATCGTCGGTCAGGAACGAAAGCAGCCCCGGGATGTCCACCTGGGGCGTGCCCCAACGGGCGAAGAAGTCGGCCAACATGGCGCCGTTGGCCTTCTCAAGGCCCGTTGCTTCCGCCGCGGCCGCGGGGCCGGCAAGGGCGCTCAGCAATAACAGGCCCGAACCCGCGCAGGCGGCGCGGCGCGTAAGGTCTTGCGGGGCGTTGCCGCCAAGCGGGACGTTGCCTCCAAGCATGATCTGCTCCTTTTCGCGTGGCTAAGGCGCCGGGGCCGCGGGTTTCGCGGGCACGTGGGTCGGGGTGGGTGTGGCGCCGAGCTCGCCGGTGTTCGTGCCCGGCGGCGGCGCGGGGTCGCCGCCCGGCTGGCACATGGGCGAGTCCGGCGAACGCTCGGCTTTCAGGAACGCGATGACGTCGTTGCGGTCGTTCTCGTCGAACATGCCCGCGAAGCCCATCTTCGTGCCCGGCATGTTCATGATGGGAAAGGTGAGGAAGTCGTGCAGGTGCGCGTCGTCCCACACGAAGTCCGCTTCGCGCAGCGCATCCGAGTAGGCGAAGCCTTCGATGGACGCGGCTTTCCGGCCCACCACGCCGCAGTGCGGGGGACCCATGAGGGTGCGCTGCGCCGCGTGGCAGCCGGCGCATTCCTTGTAAAGCGTGGCGCCGCGCACGGCATCGCCGCCGGCCATGGCCGGGGCGGCGGCGGTTGCGCCCAGGAGCAGGGCGAGGACGGCGAGGGAGGGAGTTGAAGTGCGCACGGCGGAACCCTTTATGAGACGAGCATTTTTGCCTCGGGCGACACTGCCAGGACGCCGGAACCGGCGACAGCCTGGGGAACTACCTACGTATTATCCACAAGTTTGGGGTTTTCCCCGCCGGCGTTAGACCAAGAGCGGCACAACACCTCTGGGAGGCAAAATGTCCGCACGCGGTTTTCTCGGCGTCCTCGCGCTCGTCGCGGGACTGTTCTCGATCTCGGCCGCCGAGGCCGAGCAGCGCAAATTCGAGATGGATATCCAGGAGGTCGAGATCACCGTCGCCCCCGGCTTCAAAGCCAAGGTCTGGGCGTTCAACGGCCAGGTTCCCGGCCCCTTGCTGCATGTCAAGGAAGGCGACGACGTCGAGGTCGTGGTGCACAACAAAAGCACCCAGGCCCACACCGTGCACTGGCACGGCGTCTATCAGTTCAAGAGCTGGGCTTCGGACGGCACGCCCAACGTCACGCAGAAAAATATCCTGCCCGGCGAAAGCCACACCTACCGGTTCGTCGCCGAGAAGGCCGGCAGCCTCTGGTATCACTGCCATACCAACGTCGCCGAACACCTCGGCTTGCGCGGCATGTTCGGCCCGCTGATCATCGAGCCCAAAAAGCCCACCAAGATCGAGCGCCAGGTCACCAAGGACGCCGTGCTCATGTTCTCCGGCTGGAACGACCGCGTGGCGCAGAAGCTGGGCGAGGGCATGAAGCCCGGCGAGGCGCTGCAGTATTTCTCCATCAACGGCCGCTCCATGCCGCTGAACCAGCCGATCCGCGTGAAAACCGGCGACGTCGTGCGCCTGCGCCTGTACGCGGCCACCATCCCGGTCGCATTCCATCTGCACGGCCACGATTTCCTGATCACGCACAAGGACGGCAACGCGCTCGAGCATCCCTACAGCGCCGACGTCATCGGCATGCAGCCGGGCGAGCGCATCGACGCGATCGTGCGCATGAACAACCCGGGGATCTGGGCCAGCCACGATCACATCGACGATCACACCACCAACAACGGCCAGGAGCATGGCGGCTCCATGCTCACGGTGGAGTATGAGGAAATCGAAAAGCCGCCCTTCTACATGTGGAAGAACCTCAATTTCAAACCGGACTTCTACATGATTGAATCGATGGCCAAGCCCTTCGGCCTGCACAACATCGACGTGTTGAAAGGCGTCCCGGCGCCGCTCGCGGCTTCGCCCGGCGCGGCGGCGGCCGAACCGGAGCACAAGCACGAATAGAGCGGCTGGGGGCCCGCGCGGTTAGCGCGGGCCGCCGCCCGGCGCTTGCGAGCTGGACAGGCGGCCGAGGTTGCCGATCAGCTGCTCGATCAGGCTGAACTCGCGGCCCTTGGTCGGCGTCTCGCGGCTGGCGACGTTCACATTCTGCCCGTCTTCGAGGCCCAGCTTGCGCACGTCCTTCAGGATTCCGCGCTCATCGAAGCTGATCGCATACACGGTGCGGTCCAGTTCGTGGTTCGGATAGAAGGCGTACTGCGTGGTGTGGGCGCTGATGTAATACCAGGTCTCGTCGTCGAACACGGCCGTCGTGGCCGGCGTGCCGAGAAGGCCGCGCACGTCCTGACGGGTCTGTTCGCCGACGGAAAGCTGAGCCAGGGCTTCCGGCTGCGGCAGGTTGCCGCGGGCGTCGATGTCTTTGGCGCAGCCGGTCAGCAAGGCGGCGGCGAGGGCGAGGACGGCCGGGAAAGGCAAATATCTGGTATTCATGGGGAACCGTATTATATCAGGCCCCATACGAAGCCTAGCCCCTTGTTGTCGCCCCCGGAATCATTACAACCGGGCCATTCACAATCTTGAGAAGAGCACCCGCGCCTTATGCCATTTGCGAGCTTTTTTAAGCGTAAGGACACGGCGCCGGATCCCGTGGACAGCCTCTACGCGGCCCTGGTCGGGAAGGCGCGCGACCCGAAGTTCTATACCGACCTCGCGGTGCCCGACACCGTCGACGGCCGCTTCGACATGATCGTGATCCACGCCATGCTCGTGATGCGCCGCCTGCGTGAAAGCCCGGCGGAAGTGGGCGCCACCGGCCAGCGTTTGTTCGATCTCATGTTCCTCGACATGGACCGGTCCTTGCGTGAAATGGGCGTCGGCGACATGAGCGTCGGCAAGCATGTGAAAAAGATGGCCAAGGCCTTTTACGGCCGCGCCGCCGCGTATGAAATGGGCCTGGACGGCGCGGCGGATCTTCTGCCCGGCGTCATCAACCTCAATCTCTACCGTCATAACGAACCGTCCGCGGACGTGCTGACGCGCATGGCGTCTTATCTGCAGCGCGCCAGCGCGCATCTCGCGGCGCAGCCGGTCGCCGAGATCGCCGCCGGCAAAATCGATTTCACGGTGCAGGTGTCATGAGCATCGCGCCCGATCCGGACCTCGAATTCTCCTTCCCGGTCGACGTCACGTCGCTGCCGGCGGCGGGCCGTCGCTACACCATCGAGGCCGACGCGGCGGCCCGCGCGCGCGTGGCCGTTCGTCTGGGCCTCAAGGACGTCGGCGCCCTCGCGGCGTCCTTCGCGCTGATGCCCCGGGCCGGCGGGCTGGTGAACGTCACCGGCGCCGTCGAGGCCGCGGTGACCCAGACCTGCGTGGTGACCCTGGCGCCCCTGCCGGCGGCCCTCAAAGAAGAGGTCGAAGTCACTTTTACGGCGTTTCCTCTCAAACCGGCCCCAAAGGCAAAAGCCGGCAAGGCGGAGGACGATGAGGAGGAACTGCTGGCCCTTGGCGAGGAAGACCCCCCGGAGGAGGCCCTGGACGGGGTTATCGATCTGGGCGAGCTGGCGGTCGAGTACATGGCCCTGGGCCTGGAACCCTATCCCAGGGCCCCCGGAGCGGCCTTCGACGCGGCCGTCTGGGCCGGAAAAGGCGGAAAAAATGAGCCGGAGAGCCCCTTTGCGGTCCTGGCCCAGCTTAAGAAAAAAGAGCTCCCGAAAGGGGGGTAGCGCGGCGTTACGTGCTTGCGCCCCCGAAGCTTTTTCGCTATTTAGGCGCGCTTTCGGGCAGCCCCACGGTGGTTTGGCCAGTCCCGATGCATTTACATCACGAAAGATTCGACCATGGCGGTCCCTAAAAAGAAAGTCTCCAAGTCCCGTCGCGACATGCGCCGTTCGCACCACGCGCTCAAGTCGTCCTCCCGCCAGGAGTGTCCGAACTGCGGCGAACTCAAGCGCCCGCACCACATGTGCGTTTCCTGCGGCCACTACGACGGCCGGGAAGTCGCGCCGCAGGCCGAGACTGTCGCCTAAACGGCGTCCTATAATCTCTCCCAGTCGCGAGGCGCTTTCACCGTGCCTTTGACAATGCAAAGGGGGAGGGCTCGACATCGTGATGCGACTCTCTCGGGGGGCTAGGTGAGCGCACCACTCGTAATCTCGCTGGACGCTATGGGGGGCGATTACGCCCCCGAAATCGTGGTCAAGGGCGCGCGGCTGGCCCGCGTGCGCTACCCCGATGCGCGTTTCCTGTTCTTCGGCGACGAAGCCAAGATCGCACCGCTGTTGAAAGCGGACGCGGCCCTGTCCGCCTGCTCGACCATCCACCACACCGATCAGGCCGTGACCGGCGACGCCAAGCCCAGCCAGGTCATCCGCTCCGGCCGCCAGACCAGCATGTGGAAGGCGATCGAGGCCGTGAAGAACGGCGACGCCGCCGGCGTCGTCTCGGCCGGGAATACGGGCGCGCTCATGGCCATGGCCAAGCTCATCATGCGCCCGCTGCCCGGCATCGACCGCCCGGCCATCTGCGGCCTGTTCCCGACCAAGCTCGGCGAAACCACGATGCTCGATCTCGGCGCCAATGCGCAATGCGATGCGCGCAATCTCGTGGAATTCGCGGTGATGGGCGAGTGCTTCGCCCGCGCCATCCTCGGCGTCGAACGCCCCAGCGTCGGTCTGCTCAACATCGGCAGCGAAGACGCCAAGGGCACCGACATGCTGCGCCAGGCCAGCCAGATCCTGCGCAGCTCGCACCTGGATATGGAATTCAAAGGCTTCATCGAAGGCGACGACATCACCAAAGGCACGGTCGACGTGGTGGTCACCGACGGTTTCACCGGCAACGTCGCCTTGAAGACCGCCGAAGGCACCGCGAAGATGTTCGCCGCGTTCCTCAAGAACGCGATCAAAAGCTCGATTCTCGCGCAAATCGGCATGCTTCTGGCCAAACCCGTCATCGCGCAAGTGGTGGCGCGCACCGACCCGCGCCGCTATAACGGTGCCTTGTTTGTCGGGCTGAACGGCGTGGTCGTGAAAAGTCATGGCGGAACGGATTCGATTGGCTTCGCCAATGCGATCGGCGTCGCGGTCGATATGATCGCGCGCGATCTCAACAGCAAGATCGCCGAGCAGCTTGCGCATATCGAAGCGCAGGAAGCCGTCATGGCCGAGGCGCTCAGCGAATGACCATCCGTTCCGTGATCGCCGGCGTCGGCGCGTATCTTCCGGAAAAAGTCCTCACCAACCAAGAACTCGCGACCCGTGTCGACACGTCCGATGAATGGATCGTCGAGCGTTCGGGCATCCGCAAGCGCCACATCGCCGCCGACGGCCAGAAGACCTCCGATCTCGCCATCGAAGCCGCGCGCCGCGCGTTGGCCGCCGCCGGCCGCGACGGCCGGGACGTCGATCTCTTCGTCGTCGCCACCGCGACGCCCGATCACACCTTTCCCGCCACCGCCGCCCGCGTTCAGGCCGCGCTCGGCCGCCCCGGCGTGCCCGCGTTCGACCTGCAGGCCGTGTGCTCGGGGTTCGTCTACGGCCTCGCGGTCGTCGATAACTTCATCCGCGCCGGCCAGGCCAAGTGCGCCGTGCTCGTGGGCGCGGAAACCTTCTCGCGCATTCTCGATTGGAACGACCGCACCACCTGCGTCCTGTTCGGCGACGGCGCCGGCGCCGTTGTGCTGACCGCCGAAGACGGCAAGGGCACGGCGGCCGATCGCGGCGTTCTGTCCACGCATCTGCATTCCGACGGCCGCCATCACGACATGCTCTATGTCGACGGCGGCCCGTCCTCGTCGCAGACCACCGGTCATGTGGTCATGAAGGGCAAGGAAGTGTTCAAGCACGCGGTGGTCAATCTGGCCGACGCCGTGCGTGAAGCGCTTGCGGCCAACAATGTCACCATCGATCAGGTGGATTGGCTGGTGCCGCACCAGGCCAATAAACGCATCCTGGACAGCACCGCGCAGAAGCTGGGCATGGACCCGGGCAAGGTAATCGTCACCGTCCAGGAGCATGCCAATACCTCCGCGGCCTCGATTCCCCTGGCTTTGCACGCCGGCGTGGCCGACGGGCGAATCAAGCCGGGCAATCTGGTGCTTCTGGAAGCCATGGGCGGCGGCTTCACCTGGGGTTCGGCGCTCGTGCGCATGTAATTCGGCTAAAATCCGGCGTGTTGTTCAACCGCTGGATTATAATTTTGCCCCGCATGCCCCTAAAGCCTTGTTTCTCATAGAGAACCTGTATTGACGGACCCCGGGGGCTCCTTTAACCTCTTGTTATTACGCCTTTTCTTTTTGAAGGAGCGCGTTCGATGGGCGAGACCATTACCCGCGCACAGCTGAGCGAGGCCATCTACCAAGAAGTTGGCCTCTCGCGGAATGAATCGGCCGACCTGCTTGAGCTCGTGCTGAATGAGATTACGCAGGCTTTGCTGCGCAACGAGACCGTGAAGATCTCGTCGTTCGGAAGCTTCTCCGTGCGGCAGAAGGGCCAGCGCATCGGCCGCAATCCGAAAACCGGCGAGGAAGTTCCCATTCTCCCGCGTAAGGTGCTGGTCTTCCGTCCGTCGCAGCTTTTGAAAGCGCGCATCCGTCAGGGCCACGCGGCCCAGGCGAAAGCGCAAGCGACACCGGCGCCCGCCGAATAACGGCGCGGTCCCGGCCTCGTGGCGAGCGACGAACTCTTTCCAAGCGAAGACACCGGGATGTCCGGCGCGCGCGCCGGCAAGTCCGACGCGGCGTTTCGCACCATCAGCGAAGTCGCGGGCGATCTCGATGTGCCCCAGCATGTGCTGCGCTTCTGGGAAACCAAATTCACCCAGGTGAAGCCGCTCAAGCGCGGCGGCGGGCGGCGCTATTACCGCCCGGAAGACATCGTGCTGCTGAAGCGCATCCGCGCGCTGCTCTACACCGACGGCATGACCATCCGCGGCGTCCAGAAGATGCTGCGCGAAAGCGGCGCCAAAGCTCTGACCGGCGAGGCTGCCGTCGAAACGCCGGCGCCGCCCGCGCCCGTTTCCCCCGGCGCCCCGCGTCCCGACCTGCGCCGGCTGCTGGGCGAACTCACCTCGCTCCGCGACGAACTGCGCGCCGTCCTGCGCTGAAATTTCGAAGAGCGGCCGTGAAAAATGGTCGGGGCGGCGGGATTTGAACCCACGACCACCAGACCCCCAGTCTGGTGCGCTACCAGGCTGCGCTACGCCCCGACATTGCCCGGAAAGCTTTGAAATATTGGGGGGCTTTCCGGCGCGGCGCGGACTATAGACACCGCCGCCCGCCAAAACAACGCCTGATCTCTTCGAAATTCGCTCATCCCCGGGTTTGTCCCGGGAATCCAGGGTTTCGGATGAGGTTAGCTGCAGCACACATCGCATGTGTTGCATACATCGCGCCCATGACCCTGGAGGCCCGGAACTAGTCCGGGCATGACAGTGGAAAGGGGCCGTCAGAGCAATTTCAACCTTACGCGGCCTGACGATGCATCACGGTTCCGTCGCCGGGCTCTTTACGATCCGCGCTCTTCGGCTTTCCCCGCCTAATCAGCCAACCCGTTTTCCATCCACATCAATCAGCAGTGCGCCGTCCTCTTTCATAAACGGCCCCGGCGGCAATGCTTCGAGCAAATCCAGCACTGCTTCACTCGGCCGGCAAAGCCGTACGCCACGCGGGCTGCAGACAATCGGGCGATTGACCAAAACCGGATGCGCGATCATCGCGCTCAGCAGCGTTTCATCGGAGACGCCAGGCTCCATCAGTCCCATCTCTTTCGCCGGTGACTTCGTCTTCCGCAACGCGCTTCGTGGTGTGAGCCCGGCCGCCGCGAACAGTCCCCACAACTGCGCCTTTGTCCATCCGTCCTTAAGATACTCGACCACCGTCGGCGCATAGCCCGCAGCCTCTACAATCCGCACCGTGTTGCGCGAGGTTCCGCAATCAGGGTTGTGATAAATGACGACGTCGAACACTAGGACGTCCTTTCTTGCGCGTTGGCACCGAGAGCTTTCGCGGCGGCTAAAATCACGGCGAGCCCCGCGATCTGCGCAACGATGAACCCGGGCGTGTCGGCGGGCCGTATTCCGGCGAACGTATCGGTGAACGCACGTGCAATCGTCACCGCAGGATTGGCAAAAGACGTCGATGCGGTAAACCAATAAGCGCCGGTGATGTAGGTTGCGACGGCGGCCGCTGTCAGCGGAACGCCCCGGTTTTCACAGCGCAGGATTACGCCGAGCAAGCCGATCGTCGCGACAATTTCCGCGCACCATTGTGCCGCGCCGGTGCGGACATGCGCGCCCGTTTGCAAAACCGGCAACTCAAACATGATGTGGCTCAGCGTGACGCCCGCGAGTCCGCCGGCGACTTGCGCGCCAACCATGACCGGAACGGCCTTCCACGAAACTTTACCCAAGCCTGCGGCTCCAAGCGTCACGACAGGATTCATGTGCGCGCCCGAGATCGGCGCGAACGAGACGATCAATGAAAACAGCGCGCAGCCCGTGACAATCGCGTTTGCCAGGAGGGCGAGGGCGGTGTTGCCCGCGCTCAAGCGTTCGGCCGCGATGCCTGAGCCGACCACCGCGATCAGCAGAAAAGTCGTTGCCGTAAATTCGCTGAGAGCCACGGTTCTGAGCGGATAGGCCATTACGCGGATACTCTCATCGTGCGCCGTTTCGCAGTGCCCTTAGTTGGTTTCGCCGGCTTGCAAACGGGCGCGCAACTTTGGCCGCCGCAGCAATTTTCCGTCAGATAGCCGATCAGCTCGTTCATTTGCCCGAAGTCGGCGGTTTGAATAAGGCGTCGGCCTTGGCGGTTCGCACGGATCAATCCGGCACGCTGCAGTTGGCTGAGGTGAAAGGAGAGTGTTGGGCCAGGCATGCCCAGCTCGGCGGCGATATCCGCCACAGGCAACCCTTCTGTGCCGGCTTCCACAAGAAGCCTGTAAATTGAAAGGCGGCCCTCATGGGCAAGGGCTGAAAATGCCGCGATGGCTTTATCTATTTCCATATTTCTAGAATATTGGAATATTATAGAGCGTCAAGGGAGGCAAGCGGGCGTCGCAAACGTTTTGGCCGTCTGTCATCCGGAGCGGCGTGGTATTCAGACGACCTCTAAGGGAGTGACGTCGATGACGGCGACCCGGCGCGACCTTCTTTTGAGCGGGTTGAAGACCGTTTGCGCGGTCGAGTTCATGCGCGTCTGCGTCGCGACGAAAGCTTATGCGGTCAGCGTTGCGCCTGTTATAGACGCGGTGGAAAGCCATCGCCTGTATGGGGGCTGACTTTGCCCTTTCAAGCTGAAGCGCGTCGGCGGATTTCCGCTCGCTTTGTCCGCTCGAGTAACAAGACACACCGCGCGCGGCATTTCCCTTGAATGTAACCGGACGCGCGCTACGAAAATTGTCCGCAGGCTCAACAGGCCGCAGCGATTTTGCATCGCAGCAAGCATCCTGCATTTTTTTTCCCGATGCCGATGAAGATATGACGCTTTTTGCGGCGATATGCGTAAACTGTTTTGAGGGAAGGATCTGCGCGCCGGCTGATCGGGCGCTTCTATAAGGGGGACTATTTTCATGCTTTCTACGTCTCGACTGCGCTCTCGCGTGAAGGCGAATGCGCTTGCGTCCGTGAGCGGCTTGGCGCTGGCGGTTCTGGGATATGCGCCGCAGGCCGGCGCGCAAACCTCGGCGCCGCAGGCCGCCCAGGCGCCGGCGGTGGAAGAAGTCATCGTCACCGGCTCGCGCATCGTGCGCGACGGCTACGAAGCGCCGACGCCGGTGACCGTCGTCGGCGCCGAGCAGATCATGGATGCCGCCAAGCCCAACGTGTTCGACGCCATCTCCAGCCTGCCGGCCTTCTCGGGCAACATCAACCTTTCGACCAGCACGTCCGGGATCTCCATGGGCACCGGCGGCGCCAGCACGCTCAATTTGCGCGGCCTCGGCGTCAACCGCACCCTCGTGCTGTTCGACGGCAAGCGCTTTCCGAACATTTTCGTCACCGGCGGCACCGATGCGAAATTATTCCCCGACCTTCTGATCTCCCGCGTCGACGTGGTGACCGGCGGCGCCTCCGCGGTCTACGGCTCCGACGCGGTCTCCGGCGTCGTCAACTTCGTCTTGGACAAAGAGTTCACGGGCGTGAAGGGCAACGTCATGGGCGGCATCACCAGCCGCGGCGACCACGAGCAGTATAAGGTCGCGCTGGCGGCGGGCACCCCGTTCGCCGCGGGGCGTGGACATTTCCTGATCGCCGCCGACTTCGGCGATCAGGCCCATATGGAGGGCAAGGTCCGCGAGTGGAACCAGGTCGGCTACTTCCAGGTCAGCAATCCCAACTACACGGCGACCAACGGACAGCCGCAGCTTCTGAATCGCTATCACGCCGGCTTATGGGCGGCCAATCCCGGCGGCGTCATCGCCAGCGGCCCCTTGAAGGGCATCGCCTTCGGGCCCGGCGGCGCGCCGTACCAGTTCAATTTCGGCGACTTCATCGGCGGTTCGTTCAACGTGGGCGGCGATTGGCAGAACGCCACCGAGCAGGGCGCCAACAGCCTCTCGGCCGGCACCGAGGACAAGCATCTGTATACGCGCGTGAGCTACGACGTCACCGACAACATGACGGTGTTTGCCGAGTACAACTTCGGCACCGTCCAATCGATTTACAATTGTTGCTGGACCTACTACCTCGGCGCCAACATCAACGTCAGCACCCAAAACCCGTTCATGCCCGAGGAGGTGCGCCAGCGCGCGACCGCTTTAGGCCTGACGTCGCTCGCGTTCGGCAAGCAGCTGAAGGACATCCCGCCCTATACGGCCGAGAACGAACGCAACAGCTATGTGTACGTGGTGGGCGCCGAGGGCAACTTCGACGCCTTCGACAGCGCCTGGAACTGGGATTTCTACGCCCAGAAAGGGTTGATCAAGCTCGACCTCAATTCCCCGGTTCAGGTGCGGCCGGCGAACTTCGCCTTGGCGATCGACGCGGTGCGCAATCCCACGACCGGCGCCATTGTCTGCCGCTCCACCCTCACCAACCCGACCAACGGCTGCGTGCCGTATAATCTGTTCGGCACGCCGGGCGTGAACTCGGACGCCGCGAAGAACTACATCACCTCTTTCCCCGATCATCCGCACAACAGCCAGGCGCAACGCACGAGCTCGGCGGCGTTCAACGTCTCCGGCGAACCGTTCGACAGCTGGGCGGGGCCCGTCTCCCTGGCGTTCGGCGGCGAGTGGCGCAAGGAGTCCATCGAGGGGATGGCCGATCCCATCGCGCAGGCGCGGGGATGGTTCTCGACGAACTACATCACGTGGCCGCTCGTTTCTCAGAACGTTGTCGAAGGCAACGTCGAAACGGTCGTGCCGCTGGCGAAGGATGAAGCCTGGGCGAGCGCGCTCGACTTCAACGGCGGCGTGCGCCTGACCCACTATTCGGAATCGGGCTCCGTCGTGACGTGGAAGGCCGGCTTGACCTATAGCCCGACCGACGACTTCCGGCTGCGTCTCACGCGCTCGCGCGACATCCGTGCGCCGAACCTCAACGACCTGTACGCGCCCGGCCAGCGCGGAAACAGCGCCATCGCCGATCCGTTCCTGGGCAATCAGAGCTTCGTGTACGGAAGCATCGCCGGCGGCAACGTCAACCTGGTGCCTGAAAAGGCCGACACGACCGGGATCGGGGCCGTTTATCAGCCGTCGTGGCTGCCGGGCTTCAGCACGTCGGTGGACTATTACAACATCAATTTGAAGGGCGCGATCTCGTCGCCGGCTGCGACGTTCATTCTGCAGCAGTGTTTTGAAAAGGTGACGTTCTACTGCCAGTTCATCAACCGCCGCGCCGACGGCACGATCGATTCGATTTACCAGGCTCCGGTCAACGCCAACGCCCTGTTGGCGCGCGGGATGGATATCGAAGCCAGCTATCGCACGCCGCTGTCGTCGTTCGTCGAGTCATGGGCGGGCGACCTCTCGGTCCGCGCGGTCGCGACCCACATCATCGCGCTCAGGGGGCAAAGCACGACCTTGAGCGAGGCGACCGGCGCCATCGGCGCCGGCGGCCTCGTGAACGCGCCGGCGCCGCGCTGGAGCGGGCAGCTCGGTCTCAGCTACAGCAACGAGCCGTTCCGGTTCAACTGGACGACACGCTACATCAGCTCGGGCGATATGTTCGCGGACATGATTGCGTGCGCGTCGGGCTGCCCGACGCCGATCCCGGCCGGCAAGCGCACGGTCGACACCAATCACGTGCCCGCGTACTACCTGACCGATATCGCGTTCTCTTATGCCTTCTTCACCGACGGCGACCGCAACGCCGAGGCCTATCTCAACGTCGACAACCTGTTTGATAAAGATCCCCCGCCGGTCGCCATCAGCGGGGTCGCCTACAGTCCGATGACGCAGCCGGCGCTGTACGACGTGTACGGACGCTCGTTCCGCGTCGGCGTGAGATTCCGGATGTAAGAGGCGCTCAAACCCGTCCTGGGGGGGGGGGGGGGGCCCCCCCCCCCGGGGGGGGGCCGC
>JAYRTJ010000009.1:50611-61798 GCA_041919675.1 Rhodospirillaceae bacterium
CTGTTCCGGGGTGGGTGTTTTTTGCTGTTTTTAAGTGGCGCTCAAACCGTCCGTGGTTCGGGGGCTACCGCCCGCGACGCAGGACTGGCGCCGCTGCACATTGCGCCGGAAATCGGCGCCGTTGCCGAACTTATAAATGTACCATATACTACCCAAACTTTATATATACGGGGACTATATGGTGCAAATATGGGTGCCAGATCGATTGAATACGATACAGCGGAAGCCGCTGAGGCAAGGCGTGTCGGCGATCTCATGCGCCGTGCCCGTGTCGCCCGGAACATCTCACAAGACGAGATGGCGCGCCGTACAGGAGTAACCCGCAAAACTTACGCCGGACTAGAGCAGGGGGCCGCGACTGTGGCCCTCGGCGTGTTTGTGCGCGCGCTCGATATCTTGGGCTTCAAGAGCTTTTTGTCATCCACGCTCCGCACGGCTCTCCATGAGGGCGACTTGGTTGATCTCTCGGGCCGCAAGCGCTCCGGGTCGAAACATGACGCCGCTGACTTCTAAAACTTTTGACCAATTGGTGGTTTTTGAGGAGGTCGCCGGAGGGACACGGCCTGCCGGCTTGCTTGAAGTCGTGAGCCCGCGCGAAAGCGCCTTCACTTATTTTCAACGACGAAAAGGTCTGACTGGAGACTTAAGCTCTCACCATGGCAATGGTCAGGCCCTGCGTGAATAAGTCGTCAACACAAACATCGGGGCGAAAGCGGTGAATGTCGCGCAAAACTGCTTCTACATCGAACCAGTCTGTTTTTAGCATTTGAGGCGGCGTATCGGGAACGCGCTCGTGCTTCTTCGGCATGACTCGTTCGTAGGCAACAGTCCTCAGCCCATGTTTTTTGGCAACCGCAACCCAATCCCTTAACGTCGGCACCTGCTTTCCGCTGTGCATGTAGAATTGTCGGCGGTCGAGATTTGCCGCCATGTCGGGCGGGTGATGTTCAGCGAAATAGCGCGCCAAGTCAGAGGGACTGAGGCGTTGGGCCGCATAAGGGAAGTGCCCGACAATCCCGCCCGGGGTGATCACCCACCACGCAAACGTCATGTGCCCGACGAATAAGCCGCCCGGCGCCAATATGGACCGAACCTTGGCGAACGCTTCGTCGAGATCGAGGAAATCGAAGCACTTGAAGGAGGTGACAAGATCATAGGTACCCGATACGTCGAGAACGCTCATCTGTAGATTTTGATCGAGCGTCGGCTTCTCGGGAAAAGCCATATGCAGCCCCCCCCCCCCCCGGTGAGCGGAAATTCCGGATAATAGTCGAAAGCCCACTTGATCCACATTACGGCCTCTTTAATGCTTGTCGCGTCCGCGTCTTTGTCGGTCTCAAGCCTTGATATTTTGTCGAGGAACCGTGAAAAATAGGCGTCGTCCACAACTTTGGAGTAATCGTCGAGGTCGAGATTGGTTGCATGCCGAATGAGGCCGAAGGCCCTGAACAAGCGGATAATTGTCCCTTCGGCGCCGCCTAGATCGATGCCTGTTGTCCAGCGGCTCAGCAGACCGCTGCGAAGTAGGAACCGTATGATTGAGGAAAACATCACCCAGTCGCGGGCCACCAGATAGAACGGGACCGGCGTGGTGCGAACGGACCCCGAGTAATATTCGGGAAGAATCGTAGATCTCGTGAGGCCGAAATTGGCGTAAAAGCTGTTCCGTTCATAGTAGCCGGGTACGAATGGAATTGTTTCCCCGAACTCGGTCGTGAACGACATCACAGACACCTAAAGTGCTTATTTCAAAACTACAGTACACAGAAAAATTATGCGCTGCGGACACGTGAAACAATTCACCGAGGCAGCAAGCATCATACTGTTAAATCAATTCTTAAAAACAATTTAAAATATCGGTTTCTCGCAAATTCACCTTCCGGAGCAAAGTGTGACACTATGCTCTTCGCGTAGTGCTGCGCGATCGTAAACGACACGCGCGGCCTATGCTGCTTTCTTGATCTTGTACGGCCGGCGACTCGTGCGATGCACATTTTCGATTTTTTGAATCATTAAATTTTGTCCCCAGCGAAAAATCGCTCGACAAAAAATCGGGTGAGGGCGCATTCTTGTGCGAAGCGAGTCCGTTGGGTGCGGGCTTGCCGCGCCACCGCCGCGCAGCGGCGAGGGCGGGCTCTTTGACATTGTGAATCAGGAGATCGTGCGCGGCCCCGCGCCGGCTGGACCGCGCTTTTTTTTAAGAGGGGCGCGTCAAAACCGCGTTCCGGGTTCGGGAAATGTCGCGCGATGTCGCGTATCCACAGGCTTATAAGTCTATGAATCGCCATCGTTTTTAAATTTGTCGCGCAGATGTCGCGTCACCGGAAGCTGTCTAAGTCACTGAATATAAAAGGGTTTTAGCCAAATGTCGCGCAAATGGGTGTCGCGTGGATCGGCTTTGGGCCCGAACGCGTTTGCCTCACAACCCCTAGCGGCGCCGCGGCGTTGTGACCCCGGCGTTGTGACCCCAGGGCCAATCCTTTATAAATCGTAAAGGGGCTTCGCAGGGGACCATGGCGCTCACCGCCGACATTCTCGTCACGCCGCCGCCGGTCATGGCGGCCGTAACACCGCCGCAACCGCGGCCGGTGATAACGCCGTCCGGCGAGCGCGACGGCGCGGGCAATCCGCGCCGTGAGTCCGGCAAGAAGGACAACGGCCCGCTTTCGTTCCGCGCCGCGCTCGGCGAAACCACGCTCGCCGGCGTCGGCCGTTCCGCCACGCAGACACCGCTCACCGCATGGGACGGCGAGGGCCGGGACCGCGTCGGCCGCGAGGTGCGCCTCCCGGGCGGCAGCCCCGTTGAACTCAGCGGCGACGAGGCAAACGATTTATTTGAGCGCGCCGTCGCCAATAACCTGCGCAAGAGCCAAGCGCCCGCCTTCGTGGCGGCCACGTCGCTCTACACGACCAGCTATTTCGCCGGCTCGTCCTTCCACACGCGCCCGGGCGAGACACTCGAAATCACCGCCTAAGGGCGGCCCCCCTTAAAAAGCCAAGCGAAACAAAAGGCGTCCAGGATCGTTGTGGCGGGAGAATTCCCGTCAAAGGCGAAGCATGGCCGAGCCCCTTCAAGATCCTCTCGCTTGTCCGGTCCGCGAGGATCTGCGCTTCCAGAAAGTCATGTGGCTCATCGAGCGGATGGGCTGGATCGCGATGGCCATGATCGTCGCCGCCGCCATGGCCGGCCTGCTCGGCGGTCCGACGGCGCGCAAGGAGACGCGCGACGCCTCGGGCCGCGTCCATGTGGAGTACCGGCGCTTCCAGCGCCATCTCGATCCGGCCGCCCTGCGTTTGAAGATCGACACGCAAGGTCAATCGCTTTTCGAACTCACCATCGGCAAGGACCTCGCGCAGGCCTTCGAGATCCGCAGCGTCGTTCCCGCGCCCATCGAAATGCAGGCCCACGCGGGCGGGCTTCTCATGAAGTTCGCCGCGAGTCCGGACCCCGCGAGTCCGGATAACGGGCTGCCGGCGGAAATCGTGATCGTCGGCATCCCGGATCGCCCGGGGCGCGTTGCGGGCGGAATCGCCTTGTTCGGCGAAACCCCGGCGCCGCTCGACATCTTCGTTTATCCGTAGGAGTCCCGCCCATGGACGCCGTCCTGCGCGCCGCCGCGGTTTATTTCATCCTCTTGATCGCGGTGCGCCTCTCGGGCCGCCGCACGCTGTCCGAACTCACCACCTTCGACTTCATCCTGGTGCTCGTGATCAGCGAGGCGGTCCAGCAGGGCATGGTGGGCGACGACTATTCGCTGACGACGGCAACCGTCGTTGTCGTGACCCTGGTGCTGATCGACGTCACGCTGTCCTTCGCCAAGACACGCTTCCGCTGGCTCGAGAAAATATTGGAAGGCGTGCCGACCGTCCTTGTCGAGAACGGCCGGCTCTTGCGCGAACGCATGAAGAAGGCGCGTGTGTCCGAGGACGATATCATGGAATCGGCGCGCGAGCTGCGGGGGCTCGAGCGGATCGATCAGATCAAATTCGCGGTGCTCGAAGTCGGCGGGAAAATCACGGTCATTCCGGCCGAACCCGATGGCGCTAGGAGTCCAGCGCCGCGCGGCCCGTCTTCGTGAGCTTGCAGACCATCCAATCGAGCTTGAGCTGATTGTTGAACCACGGCTCGGCCCAGCCTTCGTCGAGGCACTTCTTCACGACCTGAAGATTGATCTTGCGGCCTTCTTCATCGAAGAGGGGCAGTTTGCCGCCGGGCTGCGAAAGGCCGCGTTCCAGCCACTTGCGCTGCGCCGGGGAAAGCCGGGAGAGGGATCGCTCGCCGCCGTCCATGAGAGTGTTCCACATTCGAAGCCAAGGTCCGCCGAAGCTGAAGTCCGTAAGGACTGCCGCGCTTTAAGTTTAGGGCGTAATCTGCGCACCAGTGGTGAATATTTCCTGAAGCGGTTTGTTTCAAGTCGGAAGGTCGCGGGCGCATGTCTTCATCTGAAGCCGGTCGGGCAACCCATTGTATGGTGTATGTCACCGCCGCGTCGAAGGACGAAGCGCTACGGATTGGGCGTACCCTGGTGAACGAGCGTCTCGCCGCCTGCGCCAATATTCTGGACGGGGTGCATTCTATTTATCGCTGGCAAGGCGCGGTCGAGGAGGCGCAGGAGGTTGTGCTCATTCTCAAGACCCGCACCCCTCTCGCGCGCAAGGCCATCGCCCGCGTGGCCGCGTTGCACAGTTACGATGTGCCCTGTGCCGTCGCCTACGACATGAGCAACGGCCTGGCCGCGTACCTCGATTGGATCGGCGTCTCCACCGGCCCGGAACCTTTGCGCGAACCCTCGCGTTGAAGCACCGTCTCGCGCATAAGGAACGGTCATGGACGCCGCCGTGGCGGTCGGGGCGATTGCCTCACTCTGCTCAGTGACGAGTTTCACGCCCCAGGCCTGGAAGATCGTCAAGTCCCGCCACACCGCGGACATCTCCGCCGGGATGTTCGTCCTCACCGTCGCCGGCTTCGCATTCTGGACCGCTTACGGCGTCCTGCTCGGCGCCTGGCCCATCATCGTCACGAACTCGATTTGTTTCGTGCTCGCGGGATTCATTCTGACAATGAAACTTCTTCCCCCGCGCAAGAAAAACCAAGTCGCGGATGCGCTCGATCCGGAAACCTAAAGCCGCACCGTCGCCAGCGCTTGCGCCGCGATGCCTTCCTGGCGGCCTGTGAAACCAAGGCCTTCCGTGGTGGTGGCCTTCACGCTGATGCGGTCGGCCGTTACGCCGAGGATCTTCGCCATCTCGTTCACCATCGCGTCGCGGTGAGGCCCCACTTTCGGGCGCTCGCAGATGATGGTCACGTCGAGATGTACAAGGGCGCCGCCGCGTTCGACCAGAAGATCGTAGGCGTGACGCAGGAATTGATGCGAGGCGGCGCCCCGCCATTTCGGATCGCTGGGCGGGAAGTGGTGGCCGATGTCTCCGCCGCTGAATGCCCCGAGGATCGCATCGGTCGCGGCGTGCAGCGCCACGTCGGCGTCGGAGTGCCCCACCAGTCCATGGGAATGCGCAACGCGCACGCCGCAGAGCATCACCGCGTCGCCGGGGCCGAACTTGTGCACGTCGAAGCCGCTGCCGGTGCGGGTTTCGCCGAGCATTGCGCTCACGCGGGTCAGATCGTCCATGGTGGTCACTTTGATGTTGGTTTCGTCGCCGGCAACGGTGATGACGCGTCCGCCGGCGCGCTCGAGCACGCTGGCGTCGTCGGTCAGCGCTTCACCCGCGTGCGCGCGGTGGGCGGCGAGGATGTCGGTAAAGCGGAAGCCTTGCGGGGTTTGCGCGCGCACCAGGCGCTCGCGCGAAACCGTGGCGGTGACGGTGTGTCCGTCCACGCGCTTCAAGGTGTCGATGACCGGCACGACCGGCAGAACGCCGGGAGCCTCTTTCAGGCCCGCGATGATACGGTCGATCAGGGCGGGACCGATCACGGGACGCGCGCCGTCATGGATCAGGACAAGGCCGGGTGACGCGGCGGCGAGGGCTTCGAGGCCGAGCCGCACGGACTCCTGCCGGGTCGCGCCGCCGGCCACCGGGAACACCCGGGGCAGGTCCTGGGCGGCGGCCTGGAACAGATCCCGGTCGTCCGGGTGGATCGCCACGGCGATGGAGCCGATGCCGGGGTGCGCGCAGAAGGCCTTGAGGGTGCGGCGGAGCAGGGGCTGACCCTTGAGCGGGGCATATTGCTTGGGACCGGCGCCGCCAAAGCGCTGGCCGCGGCCGGCGGCAACAATCAGGGCGGCGCAGGTCTCGGGCAAGGAGTCCCCCAAAAAGGCCAAATCAAAAAGGCCAAATCAAAAAGGCTAAGTAACGGGCATTACAGTAAAAACCAAGGCGCGCCGAGGCAATTTGTCTTTTGCCCGCCGGTGTTGCTACTATGTGGTGCGCGCTTGCAACAGAAGGGCAAAAAACCTTGCTTTTGCGCCACGTTCCTGGGCAAATGCCTAACTTTTAGCCAGTATCCGTTTTAGGCTCGATGACAGTTGCGCAAATCCGCATCGGTGACGTTTCTTCGGCTGGGATCGTGTTCCTGGCCCCGATGTCGGGTGTAACGGACAGGCCCTTTCGCAAGCTGGCTCGCCGCTTTGGAGTGGGGCTGGCCTACACCGAAATGATCGCCAGCCAGGAAATGGTGAAGGCGCATAAGCAGCAGCCGCGCATGGGCGCCGACTGCCGCGATGAAACGCCCTTGGCCGTCCAGCTTGCCGGCTGCGAGCCCGCCGTTATGGCCGAGGCCGCCAAGCTCAACGAAGACCGCGGCGCGGCCGTCATCGATATCAACATGGGCTGCCCGGTGAAGAAGGTGGTGAACGCCTGGTCGGGGTCCGCCTTGATGCGCGATGAAGACAATGCCGCGCGCATCGTCGAAGCCGTCGCGAAAGCCGTGAAGGTGCCCGTGACCTTGAAGATGCGCATGGGCTGGGATCACGACAGCCTGAACGCGCCGTCGCTGGCCAAGCGCGCCGAGAGCGCCGGGGCGCAACTCATCACCGTGCACGGCCGGACCCGCCAGATGCTCTACAACGGCGCCGCCGATTGGGCCTTCATCCGCAAGGTGAAGGAGGCCGTGTCCATTCCCGTGATCGGCAACGGCGATGTGAACACGCCGGCCGATGCGAAGGAACTTCTGCGCCTGTCGGGCGCCGACGGCGTCATGGTCGGACGCGGCGCTTTTGGTAAACCGTGGCTGGCCGCGCACATCGAACGGTATCTCGCCACCGGTATCGCGCCGCAAGAGCCGTCCGTCGAGGATCGCCGCGAGATCGCGCTCGAACACTACGAGGCGCTGCTGTCTCACTACGGGACGGACAAGGGCGTGCGCATCGCGCGTAAACATCTCGCCTGGGCCGCCGCCGGCTTGCGGGGCGCGAACACGTTCCGTGTCGCCGTGAACGCCGAATCCGATCCGGAGAAAGTGAAGCGCCTCATTGCCGCGCTCTTCGTTCCGCAAGAGCCGGTGCAGGAGGCCGCATAGTGTCACAGCCCGTCGCTTTCCTGCGCCGCGACGATGCGCGCGATGCGCTTCCATTCAACGCCGAGGCCATTCTCGGCGCGCTTCCCGCGGCCACGCTGGTCATCGACGATCTCAGCGTCATCCGCTACGCCAACATGTCGGCGGAGCAGCTCTTCCAGGCGAGCGCCGCTATTCTGATCGGCGGGCCGCTGGCCGAGATCGTGCCGCCGACGGGCCCGTTGCTGGCGCTGGTCGAGCAATCGCGTCTGGCCGATGCGCCGATGTCCGCGCACGGCGTGGTTTTGGACACGCCCAAGACCGGCATCCGCACCATGTCCGTGCACGTCGCGCCGATGGTGGATAGCCCGGGCTGGCTGGTCGTCTCGCTGCAGGAACAGACCCGCGCGCTGAAAATCGGCCAGCAGCTCGAACACCGCAGCGCGGCGCGGTCCATGACGGCGATGGCCTCGATGCTTGCCCATGAAGTGAAGAACCCGCTGTCGGGCATTCGCGGCGCGGCGCAACTGTTGGGCCAGGGGGCCGGCGAGGAAGACCGCAAGCTGACCCAGCTCATTTGCGATGAAGCCGACCGTATCGTCGCGCTGGTCAACCGCATGGAAGTCTTCTCCGACGACCGCCCGCTGGAGCGCGGTCCGGTGAACATCCACGTCGTTCTGGAACGTGTCCGCCGCTTGGCCGAAAACGGCTTCGCGAAGTCGGTGAAGTTCGTCGAGCGCTACGACCCGTCGTTGCCCGCCGTCGACGGCAATCAGGATCAGCTCGTGCAGGTGTTCTTGAATCTGATCAAGAACGCGTCCGAAGCCGTGATGGGCCGCGAAGGGGGCGAGGTCGTGCTCTCGACCGCCTATCGCCCCGGCGTGCGCATCGCCGTGAACAGTTCAAGCGAGCGCATTCATCTGCCGCTCGTGGTGACGGTGCAAGACAACGGCTCCGGTATTCCCGAAGACCTGCGTCCGTATCTGTTCGATCCGTTCGTGACGACGAAACCGAAAGGCAGCGGCCTCGGGCTTGCATTGGTGGCGAAGATCGTCAGCGACCACGGCGGCATCGTGGAATTCGAAAGCGAACGTGCGCGTACGGTGTTCCGGATCATGCTTCCGGTCGCCAGGGACTAAAGGAATTTGGGCATGAACGCCGCGACCGTACTCGTAGCCGACGACGACCATGGCATCCGCACCGTGCTGACGCAGGCCCTGGGGCGCGCGGGTTACGATGTGCGCACCACGGGCAATGCCGAAACCTTGTGGCGCTGGGTCTCGGACGGCGAGGGCGATCTCGTCATCACCGACGTCGTGATGCCGGACGAAAACGGGCTCGATCTGATTCCGCGCATTAAAAAAGTGCGCCCCGAGCTGCGCATCATCGTCATGAGCGCGCAGAACACGCTGCTGACCGCCGTGAAGGCCGCCGAGCGCGGCGCCTTCGAATATCTGCCCAAGCCGTTCGATCTCGGCGAACTCGTCAACGTGGTGAACCGCGCGCTCGCGCTGAAGCCGCAGGAACATACGCCGGCCAACGACACCGCCGAGCGCCTGCCGATCGTCGGCCGTTCGCCGGCGATGCAGGACATCTACCGCGCGGTCGCGCGCCTGATGAATACCGACCTCACCGTCATGATCACCGGCGAGTCCGGCACGGGTAAGGAACTGGTCGCGCGGGCCTTGCACGAATTCGGCCGCCGCCGCGGCGGGCCTTTCGTCGCCGTGAACATGGCGGCCATTCCGCGCGAGTTGATCGAAAGCGAACTGTTCGGTCACGAGAAGGGCTCCTTCACCGGCGCGGTGACGCGCGTGACCGGGCGTTTCGAGCAGGCCGAGGGCGGAACGCTGTTCCTCGATGAAATCGGCGACATGCCGCCGGAAGCGCAGACGCGCCTCCTGCGCGTGCTTCAGGACGGCCGCTATACCACCGTCGGCGGGCGCACGCCGATCAAGGCGAACGTGCGCATCGTCGCCGCCACGCACCGCGATCTGACGCAGCTCATCAAGCTCGGCATGTTCCGCGAAGACTTGTTCTATCGCTTGAACGTGGTGCCTATCCGCATTCCGCCGCTCCGTCAGCGCGCCGAGGATATCCCCGAGCTCGTCGGCCACTTCCTCGCGCAAAGCGCCGCCGAAGGCCTGCCGCCGAAGTCCCTGGCGCCGTCGGCGCTTGACCGCCTCAAGACATACCGTTGGCCCGGCAACGTGCGCGAACTCGAAAACCTCGTGAAGCGTCTCGTGGCGCTCTACGGCGAACCCGTCATCGGCGCCGACGTCGTGGAACTGGAACTCGCCGGCGCCAGCATGCCGGAAATCTCCAGCGATCCGGCCGCGGCCGCCACGCTGGCGGGCACCATCGAACGTCACCTGCGGGAATATTTCGACGGCCACAAAGGCGTGCTGCCGCCGCCCGGCCTCTACGACCGCGTGCTGCGCGAACTCGAGCGTCCGCTCATCACGCTGACCTTGGCCGCGACGCGCGGCAATCAGGTGAAGGCCGCCGACGTTCTCGGCCTCAACCGCAACACCTTGCGCAAGAAGATCCGCGAACTCGAGATCGGCGTGGTTCGCGGCATGAACAAGTAACGGATCTGATGAGCACCGACGTTTCCTCGGCCGACGGCTCGACCCTTTCGCGCACGATCGTGCAGCGCGGGGCGGACCGTGTGCGCAGCCGGCTTGTGCCGGGCCGCGCGGCGGAAGTCCTCGCCGTGCTTCTGACCGCCGCCGCCGTCGTCGCCGGGATCGGCACCTTCGTCGCGCTGTGGGGCTGGGGCGACAAGGGCCCGAACGCCACGGCCACGCAGGTCCTTCTCATCATCGATCTGTTGATCGTGCTCGGCTTGGCCACGCTTGTCGGGGTCCGTCTCGTGAAGCTGTGGCGCGCCCACCGCACCCGCACCGCCGGCTCGCGCCTGCATATCCGTCTTGTGGCGCTGTTCGCCGGGATCGCCATGACCCCGACGATCCTGACGGCCATGTTCGCCACCATCTTCTTTACCTTCGGCGTGCAGACCTGGTTCGGGGACCGCGTGAAAACCGCGGTCACGGAATCGGCCGCGATCGCGCAAGCTTATTTGCGCGAACACCAGCAGGCGATCCGCGCCGATGCCTTGGCCGTCGCGAACGACGTCAATCGCCAGTGGGCTGCGCTCGGCGGCAATCCGCAACTGCGCGATAACTTCCTCTCCACCCAAACAACCTTTCGCGGCCTCGACGAAGCCGTCATCTTCACGCCCGACGGACAGGTGATCGCCAAGGGCGGCTACACCTTCGCGCTCTCGGGCGAGGTCGTGACGTTCGAAGCCATGGCGCAGGCGGATGTCGGCCAGGTCGCGGTCGTGACCAGCCCGGATTCCGAACGCGTGCGCGCGCTCGTGAAGCTCCAGACCTACCCGACCACCTATCTTTCGATCGGCCGGTTCGTGGACAACCAGGTGCTGGCGCGCCTTAACCGCACGGAAGAGGCGGTCTCGGAATATGTGCGCCTTGAGGGCGAACGCGAAAGTCTGCAGCTCAGCTTCACGGCGCTGTTCGGCCTGGTCGCGCTTCTCCTGCTGATGGTGTCGGTGTGGTTCGGCCTCCAGCTCGCCACCCGTCTTGCCAAGCCCGTGATCGAACTCATCAACGCGGCGGAAAGCGTGCGCGGCGGGGACTTGTCGGTCCGCGTGAGCGAGAACACCACGGACGACGAAGTGGCCTATCTCAGCCGCGCCTTCAACCGCATGA
>JAYRTJ010000010.1:0-60031 GCA_041919675.1 Rhodospirillaceae bacterium
CAGGCGATGAAGCAATATCCTTGACGGCCATGGTCGAGCTTCTCCGCAGCGACAACCCCGTCCTGATTTCCGCGATGCTCGCCGCGCTCGCGGATGCCGAAATTGATGCGGTGGTGTTCGACGGCATCGCGGATATCTATGGCGCGGCGTTCCCGCAGCGCTTGATGGTCTTGGAGGAGGACCTCACGCGCGCGCGCCGCGTGGCCTTGGACATTTGTCCGGAATTCCTTGAAGCCGATCGGGCTTAGGTCTGTTAGCCTTTCCCGTGTTCAAGGGGAGGAGCTTATGCCTGCATATCTCGTCGCAAGAATCGCGGTCCACGATCCGGAGACCTATCTGAAATATGCCGCGCGTACGCCTGCGCTGATCGCGCGCCACGGCGGCAAATTTCTCACGCGCGGAACAGCGGTCATCACGCTCGAAGGTATGCCCTTCAATGACCGCATGGTGATCGTCGAGTTTCCGTCTGCGGCGCACGCCGAGGCCTTGTTCAAAGATCCCGAATACGATGAAGCGGCGATATTTCGGCGGGATGCTTCCGTTGGACAGATCGTTGTCCAGGAAGGCGTCGCCGCCTCGGGCGTTCCCGATCCTCACGTATAAGGGGAACCCTGGGCGGGAGTTCCTAGGATCGATTGCCGCGCGGAGTAACTTTTGCGACGCGGCGGCGTTAGGTCCCGGTAACATCCTTCAGGTGCTGTTTGGTTTATCGTTGTTTTCTGGTCTACGGGAAAAATCGGCGGGTGACCTTGCCGCCGATCGACGCCGCAAGCGCCGAGGATGCTGCGGTGTTCGCCACAAAGTTCATGCGCAGCGAAGCGGCCATCGAGATTTGGCAGGGCGCCGACCTCGTGCTCCTGCGCAAGCGCGCCGCGCTTCAGCGTAAGAAGTGCCTCGAACTTCTGGTCAGTTGATTTTCGCCGGTTAGACGTAAGAAAGCCCCTCACCCCACCCCTCTCCCGCAAGCGGGAGAAGGAGGGACCGGGCGAAGCCGGGAGTGTGAAGGGCTTTGAACTTGGAGAGGGGCCCTCACGGCGGATCGCGTCAAGGAACCCCCTCACGTGTTCGGATGTTGAATCCGGTAGCGAAGCGATTTCCTCTTCTCAGAGGCGTTATGAGTGAGAACCGGGTTTTTGTGATGGAGATGGCCGACATCCTGGCGACCTTGGCCGACGATCAGGACGCGAAGAAAGACGCTGCGGGTTCCGCAGCGAAAGGCCCCGCCGAAACGGGGCCTTCCGGGCTGCTAGGGGAACAGCCTGCTCGGCAATCAGGGGGACTAACCGAGATGAACCCGACATAGTTTGGGCCGAAGCGCGGTCAAGAACCGCGCCTCGAACCTCACGTTCATGTCATGCGCGCCGCTAACGGCAACGGATGACGCGCGTCTGCATCCGCGAATCCGCCGTGATACGCGCGGCGTTCTCGTAACCGTTTGGACACGCGGCGTAAGCCTGCGCGTCGCAATCGGCGTCGAGGCCGCGCTTGCAGTCGAACGTGATCGTGTTCGGGATGCCGACCTCGGTTTTGACTCGCGTGCAGGCTGTGGTTCCAGCGGCCACACCAACGGCGAGCGACACAGTGAGCAGGAGCCGGGTGAGCTTGAGCATGCGTTCCTCCATTCTTGTTTTGAAGGCTAACGCCGGCTCGTGGAGGGAGGTTTCCTCCCGGCATTGCGTCCGCGGCGCATCACGGCGAGGCGAGATTGCGATCGTTTCGCACTCACAACTGGCATAACTATACCGTTCTGTATAAAATCCGCGTCGTCATTTCGACCGCGGGTTATGTCAATCGCGTCCGGTCAGGGGAAAACCGGCGCGCACGGACCGATTTGTTGATTCGCGTCAAATGAAACTGGGGGAAGGAGCGATAAAGTGCATCGTAAGATCGGCAATCACTTGCTCAGAAGTGCCGCCCGGAATGGCGGCTTCACAGCGCCAGGAAAGACGCGTGAGCGATTTGGACGACGTTATTCCCACCGGACGGCGCGCGGTCACGCGCCAGAAGATTCTCGAAGCGGCCTACGCTCTCTTCACCGTCCAGAGTGTGAACCTAGTCGGCGTGGACACCATCAGTGCGCGTTCCGGCGTCGCCAAGATGACGCTCTATCATCATTTCCAGGCGAAAGAGAATCTGGTCTTGGCTTACCTTGATTTGCGGGCCAAGCGCTGGACCGTCGGTTGGCTGAAAGCGGGTGTGAAGACGAGAGGCGCCACCCCCAGGGCCCGTCTTCTGGCCATCTTCGATCTGTTCCATGAGTGGTTCGAAGCCGATGGCTTCGAAGGCTGCCCCTTCCTGCGCATCATCTGTGAATCCGAAGTTGGCTCGCCTGTCCACAAGGCGACCGCAACGAAACTTGGCCAGATCGAAAGTTTCGTTGGCCAACTCGCGCGCAGCGCCGATCTGCCCGATCCGAACGGTCTCGCGGCCGCCTGGATGATGCTGATGGAAGGCGCGATCATGAGCGCGCGCGCCGGGCGCAAGGACGCCGCCTTGAAAGCCAAGGAGGCCGCCGCCGTGCTGCTCGCGGCGTGGGGCCGGAAACCGGTGAAAACCGCCGCGGTGAAAACGGCCTCGGTAAAACGCGGGGCCAAGGCGGCGCGCAAAAGAAAGCCGTCGCGCTAACCGCGCGCTTCTCGCTATCCTCACCGCCTATGGCGCCGCAGGATTTAGCCTTCACCGATGATCGTCTTCTGGATGGGCGCGTTCACATACGCCAGCCCGCCGACGGCTATCGCGTCGCGGTCGACCCCGTTCTGCTCGCCGCCGCCGTACCTGCAAAACCGGGCCAGCATGTGCTCGACGCGGGATGCGGGACCGGCGCGGCCATGTTCTGCCTCGCGGCGCGCGTTCAGGGTCTGAATTTGACAGGTATCGAGCTGCAACCGCGCCACGCCGACTACGCCCGCGCGGGGCTTGCCCTTAACGGTCTTGAAGGCGCCGCGCGGATCGTCACCGGAGATATCGCGGACGTTGCTCACGGCGTCTACGACATCGTGATGACAAACCCGCCTTTCGCCGACGGCGGCACGCCGCCGCCGAATGCGTCGCTTGCGGTTGCGCATATGGAGGGCGAACTCGATCTCGCCGCTTGGCTGCGTCACTGCCTCGCGGCGCTAAAGCCGAAAGGCCGCCTGGTGATCGTTCATCGCGCGGATCGTCTCTCGGACATCCTTGGTGTCCTGCACGGGCGCGCGGGCGACATCCGCATCCGTCCCATTCATTCCAAGGGCGGCCAGCCGGCGCGCCGGGTCATTGTCGATGCCGGCAAGGACCGCCGTACGCCGGACGCGCTCCTGCCCGGGTTCATCCTTCACGGCGATGACGGGGCTTTCACACCCGCCGCCGATGCGGTCTTGCGCGGCGGCGGCGCGCTTCCCTAGCCCTTGCAAACGGCGAAAACTTACCGAAATCGGAAGGACTTGTGTCCTCGTCCGATATGGTAAGCTCCGCTCATGGACATGATCGACCGCCTCAACGATTTTCTCGCCGACCACGGCGTCGTGCGCGCGAAGCTGCCGACGCCGTCTGTATCGGTCGTGCGCCTGCAAGGTCTCATCGGCGCCGTTGGCATGGGACGGCGCGGCCTGAGCCTGACCGCGCTCGAGCCGACCCTCAAGAAGGCCTTCTCCAAGCACGTGCGCGCCGTGTGTCTTCAAATCAATTCGCCCGGCGGCTCACCGGTGCAGTCGGCGCAGATCGCCGGGCGCATCCGTCAGCTTTCAAAGGACAACAAGATCCCCGTCTTTGCCTTCGCCGAGGACATCGCGGCCTCGGGCGGCTACTGGCTGGCGCTCGCCGCGGACGAAATCTATGCCGACGCGATGTCCGTGGTCGGGTCGATCGGCGTGATCTCGGCCGGCTTTGGGTTCCAGGACCTTATCTCTAAAATGGGTGTCGAGCGGCGCGTGCATGCGCAAGGCGCGCACAAAAGCTTTCTCGATCCTTTTAAGCCCGAGAATCCGGAGGACGTTGCGCGTCTCGACGCGATCCAAAAGGATATCCACCGCCAGTTCACCACCTTCGTGCGCAACCGCCGCGGCGAGCGGCTGACGGCGGCGGATGAAACGGTTTTCAACGGCGACATCTGGACCGGCGAACGCGCGCTTGAACTCGGCCTCGTCGACGGACTTGGCGATCTCAGGACCATCATGCGCCGTAAGTACGGTCCGGACGTGCGCTTCCTCACCGTCGAACGCCCCATGAGTTGGCTCGAACGCCGCCTGGGCCGGGTAGGTTTCTCCGGCCTCGAGAACGCCGACGCGCGCATCGGTTGGGCCTCGGACCTGATCTCGGCCGTCGAGGAGCGCGCCCACTGGGCGCGGTTCGGCCTGTGATTTCAATTCTGAAGATCCTTTTTACGATTGGCGTCATCATCGTCGTGTACTTGGGTTTCAAGTACCGCTGGCGGTTGACCGATATGACCCGGGCTGCCGCCCGCATGGCGGGGGCCGACGTCAGGCCGCCCCCGCCGCGTTCAGGTCCGCCGGCGGTTCAGGACCTCGTGCCTTGCCGCAAATGCGGGGCATATGTCGCCTCCGGCATGACCTGTTCCTGCGAAAAAAGCTGATTCTAAAAGCTGATCTTTAAGGCCTCGCGGGCGTAGGCCCGCATCTTTTTAAGTTATGCGCCTTCGCGCATGTTGATTTGAGGCCGGTCGGTCGGTAGCTTCCCGGCTCCTTTATCTGTGGATCAGACCGATGGCTCGCGCCGCCAAGAAACGCCCTAAAATCAAAGCCAAGGCAAAGACAAAGGCCAAAGCGAAGACTAAGCCCAAAGCGAAGCCCGTGGTGAAGAAGGCGCCGGCGAAGAAAGCCGCTCCCAAAAAGGCATCGGTAAAGAAGGCCGCCGCGCCGAAGATTGCCGCAAAAGCCGCGACGAAGCCGACCAGCTTTCAGGGCTTGATCCTCGCGCTCCAGAATTTCTGGGCCGAGCAGGGCTGCGTGATCCTGCAGCCGTACGATATGGAGATGGGCGCCGGCACGTTCCATCCGGCCACGACGCTGCGCGCCCTCGGTCCGGACACATGGAACGCGGCCTATGTGCAGCCTTCGCGCCGTCCGACGGATGGCCGTTACGGCGAAAACCCGAACCGCCTCCAGCACTATTATCAGTACCAGGTCATCCTGAAGCCTTCGCCGGCCGATCCGCAGGCGCTCTATCTTAAGAGCCTCGAAGCGATCGGCATCGACGTGATGGCGCACGACATCCGCTTTGTTGAGGACGATTGGGAAAGCCCGACCCTGGGTGCCTGGGGGCTTGGCTGGGAAGTGTGGTGCGACGGGATGGAAGTCACCCAGTTCACGTACTTCCAGCAGGTCGGCGGTCTCGAGTGCGATCCCGTCGCCGTCGAGTTGACCTATGGTCTCGAACGCCTCGCCATGTACGTGTACGGCGTCGAGAATGTTTACGACCTCGCGTTCAACGACCGCGGCGTGACGTACGGCGATATCTTCAAGCGCGCCGAGATCGAATATTCGGCGCACAATTTCGAGTTCGCGAACACCGACATTCTGTTCAAGCGCTTCGCCGACTGCGAGAGCGAATGCCGTGCGCTGCTCGAGCAGCGCCTGGCGCTGCCGGCCTACGATCAATGCATCAAGGCCTCCCATACCTTCAACCTTCTGGATGCCCGCGGCGTTATCAGCGTCACTGAACGCGCCGCCTATATCGCTCGCGTCCGCGCGCTTGCCAAAGCGTGCTGCGAGATGTGGCTCCAGCCCACGAATGCCCGGTAACCGTCATGGCTGAGCTCCTTCTTGAAATCTTCTCCGAGGAAATCCCCGCGCGCATGCAGGCGCGCGGCGCCGAAGACCTCGCCCGTCTCGTCGGCGAAAGCCTGAAGGCCCAGGGCCTCGAGGCGAAGTCGCTGCGCGCCGTTGGCGGTCCGCGCCGTCTGACTCTCGTGGCCGATGGCTTGCCCAAGGCGCAGCCGGATACGACCGAAGAACGTAAAGGTCCGCAGGTCGGCGCGCCCGAACAGGCGCTGCAAGGCTTCATGAAAGCCGCCGGTCTGACGTCCATCGACCGGGCGGAGGTGCGCGAGCTGCCCAAGGGCAAGTTCTACTTCTCGGTGGCCGTGAAGAAAGGCCGTCCGACCGCCGTCGTGCTCAAGGAAATCGTCGAGGCCGCATTGGCGCAACTGCCGTGGCCCAAGTCCATGCGTTGGGGCACGAACCCGACCCGTTGGGTGCGCCCGCTGCACAGCATCATCTGCCTGTTCGACGGCGCCATCGTGCCGGTCGAATTTGCCCGCGTGAAAGCAGGGAACACGACCGCGGGTCATCGCTTCCTCGCGCCGGCCCGGATCGGCGTGAAGAACGCCGCCGACTATACGGCCAAGCTCAAGAAGGCCAACGTGGTGGTCGAGCCCGGCGAGCGAGAAGAGATCATCAGCCGCGATCTCGCCAGGCTTGCGGCCGCCGAGGGTCTTTCCGTGCGCGCCGACGCCGGCCTGCTCTCGGAAGTGATCGGCCTCGTCGAGTGGCCCGTGCCGCTGCTCGGCACCATTCCCGAGGCCTTCATGGATGTGCCCGCTGAAGTCATGACCTCGGCGATGCGCAAACATCAGAAGTATTTCGCGCTTTCGACCAAGAGCGGCGCCTTCGCCAACCGGTTCGGCGTCATCGCCAACATGGTCACGAAGGACAAAGGCAAGGCGATCATCGCCGGCAACGAGCGCGTGCTCAGCGCGCGCTTGTCGGACGCCAAATTCTTCTGGGATCAGGACCGCGAACAACCGCTGGCGTCCCGCGTCGAGAAGCTTCAGGAACGTGTGTTCCAGGCCTCCCTCGGCACCGTGCTCGACAAGACCAGGCGTCTGGTGAAACTCGCGGGCCGTCTCGCCGAGCTTCTGAAGGCCGACAAGCAGGGGGCCGAACGCGCCGCTCTGCTGTGCAAGGCGGATCTGTCGACCGGCATGGTCGGCGAGTTCCCCGACCTTCAGGGCATCATGGGCCGCTACTACGCGCTCCACGACAAAGAATCCGCCGCTGTCGCCGACGCCGTCGCCGAACACTATTCGCCGCTGGGGCCCACGGATGCCTGCCCGTCCAAGCCGCTCAGCATCGTGGCCTCGCTGGCGGATAAATTGGACAGCCTCGTCGGTTTCTTCGCCATCAACGAAAAGCCCACCGGCTCCAAGGATCCTTACGCCCTGCGCCGCGCCGCCCTCGGCGTGATCCGCATCATCCTTGAGAACAAGCTGCGCCTGCCGCTGCGCGCGGCGTTCGGTCACGCTCTCGCCGGCTACGACAACCTGAAAGCCGACGCCAAGAAGGTTTCCGAGGAAGTGCTCGACTTCTTTGCCGATCGTCTGAAGGTGTACCTGCGCGAAAAGGGCGTGCGTCACGACCATGTGTCGGCGGTCTTCGCGCTCGGCACGGAAGACGATCTTGTGCGCCTCATCGCGCGCGTCGATGCGCTCGCAGCCTTCCTCACCAGCGACGACGGCGCCAATCTGCTCGTGGCTTACAAGCGCGCCGCGAACATCCTGCGCATCGAAGAGAAGAAGGACAACAAGACTTACGCCGGCGGTGTCGGCGACGGCGATCTTGGCGCGCCGGAAGCCGTTGAACTTCTCAATAGTCTCGTGCGTGTGAATGCGCCGGTTCAAGACGTCCTGGGCAAGGAAGATTTTACGGCGGCGATGAAGCTGCTGGCCGAACTGCGTGCCCCGGTCGATGCGTTCTTCGAAAATGTCACCGTCAACACCGATAACGCCGCGCAGCGCGAAGCGCGCCTGAAGCTTCTGGCGCAGATCGTCGCGGTCGTCGACCAGGTCGCAGACTTCTCGAAGATCGAAGGCTAGTTTCTTGTTTCCTGGTCATCCTGGGCCTTGTGCCCGGGATCCAGGGTTGCGAAACTCGGCGCATGCCGAGAGCGTTGCAGGGGGCGTATCGTCCGGTGCCTGAAATCCTGAACCCTGGGCCTTCGCCCAGGGCGACGGGCAGGGTTTGCGCGTGACGCCTCCGCTTCCTTCTGAATCCTTCGATTATATCATCGTCGGCGGCGGTACCGCCGGCTGTGTCCTTGCCAATCGCCTGTCCGCCAACCCAAAGGTGCGCGTGCTTCTGCTCGAAGCGGGCGGCAAGGACGATTACATCTGGGTGCGCATTCCCGTCGGTTATCTCTATTGCATGGGAAATCCGCGCACCGACTGGTGCTTCCGCACGGAAGGCCAGAAAGGGCTCGGCGGCAAAGCGCTGAATTATCCGCGCGGCCGCGTGCTGGGAGGCTGCTCGTCCATCAACGGAATGATTTACGTGCGCGGCCAGCGCCGCGACTACGATCAATGGCGGCAACTCGGCAATGCCGGGTGGGGCGCCGACGATGTCGTTCCGCATTTTCATAAATTGGAGGATTTCGCCGCGGGAGACCTCGGCATCCACGGCGCGGGCGGTGAAGTGCGCATCGAGAAACAGCGCCTGCACTGGCCGCTGCTCGACGCCGTTGCCGACGCGGCGGCCGCGGCCGGGATTCCGAAGCGCGGCAGTATCACCGCCAGCGACGACGACGGCGTCGGCTATTTCTCCGTCACGCAACGGCGCGGCTGGCGATGGAGCGCCGCGACCGCTTTTTTGAAACCCGCGCGCGCGCGCTCCAATCTCGCGGTGGCGACGAAGGCGTTCACGCAACGCATCGTCTTTGACGGGCGCCGCGCGGCCGGCGTGGAGTATCTTCAGGACGGCGCGCTCAAGACGGCGCGCGCGAATGCGTCCGTGATCCTCGCCGCCGGTGCGATCGGTTCGCCCCATTTGCTCGAGGTCTCCGGCGTCGGCGACGCCAATCGCCTCAAGGCCCTCCATATCCCTGTGGTTCATCATGCCCCTGGGGTCGGCGAGAACCTCCAGGATCATCTCCAGCTCCGCTGCATCTACAAAGTCACGGGCGCCGCGACGTTGAATCAACGCGTGCGCACGTTGTTCGGGAAGGCGCTGATCGGCGCGGAATACGCGCTGTTTCGCACCGGGCCCATGTCCATGGCGCCGAGCCAACTGGGCCTCTTCGCGCGCTCCGACTCTGCGGTCGAAACGCCCGACATCGAGTTTCACATTCAGCCTTTAAGTCTCGACCGGTTCGGCGCGCCGCTGCACAGCTTTCCCGCCTTCACCATCGCGCCGTGCAATTTGCGCCCGCACAGCCGCGGGTCCGTCCATCTCACCAGCCCTGATGTCGCTCAAGCGCCGAAGATCGATCCCAATTATCTCTCCGACCCTTACGACCGCCTTGTCGCGGCGCGCGCCTTGCGTCTGACGCGCCGCATCGTGGCGCAGGAGCCCCTGCGCCGTTACGCGCCGGTGGAATATGTGCCGGGGCCGCACTTCGAAACCGACGAAGACCTCGCGCGCGCCGCGGGGCAGGTGGGATCCACCATCTTCCATCCCGTCGGGACGGCCCGCATGGGGCAGGATGCCGGCGCGGTGGTCGACGAACGCCTGCGAGTCCGGGGACTCGAGGGGCTCCGCGTGATCGACGCCTCGATCATGCCGACCATCACGTCGGGCAATACCAATGCCCCGGTCATGGTCATCGCCCATAAGGGGGCCGTCATGGCCCTTGAAGATGCCCAGTTTTAAAGTATAACTTACAAAATAGCCTCTGAGCGGAAACATTTTCACCGATTTCGAGTTGTATGAGGCGTTTTTAGCGGCTATCTAAAGCCTCGCTTAAGCCCATTCCGAAAGACCCCCTTACGGAGCTTACACATGCGGGACAACGCCCTCGAACGTGCCATCACGGAAGCCGGCGGTGTCACCGCCTTGGCCCGGGCTATCAACGTGACGCCCCAGGCCATCAGCCAGTGGGACCGCGTGCCGGCCGAACGGGCCATCGCGGTGGAGCAGGCCACGAAGGGCAAGGTGACGCGTCAGGAGCTTCGCCCGGACGTTTTTGGCGCCGGTGAAACGAAAGCCGCGCCCGTCGCCGCCGTCCCGGCCCCTGAACCCGCCCATGACGGCAAATGGGTCTACGCCTTCGGCAACGGCGCGGCGGAGGGGAACGCCCGCATGAAGAACCTGCTCGGCGGCAAGGGGGCGAACCTCGCCGAGATGAGCGCCATCGGCATCCCGGTTCCTCCGGGCTTCACGATCTCAACGGACGTGTGCACCTATTACTACGGCCATGGCAAGTCCTACCCCGCCGACCTGCGCGATCAGGTCGCGCAAGCCGTCAATCATGTCGAACGACAGATCGGCGCGCACTTCGGTGACGTGAAGAACCCGCTGCTCGTCTCCGTACGCTCGGGCGCGCGCGCCTCCATGCCGGGGATGATGGACACGATCCTCAACCTCGGCCTCAACGACGAGACGGTGGAAGGCCTGGCAAAGCAGTCGAAGGACCCGCGGTTCGCCTACGACAGCTATCGCCGCTTCATTCAAATGTATTCGGGCGTTGTGCTCGGCATGGACTCCTACGATTTCGAGCATCTGCTCGATATCGCCAAGGAAGATAAGGGCGTAACCCTCGATACCGAGCTCACCGCGGACGATCTCAAGGACCTCGTCGCATCCTATAAAGAGAAGGTGCTGGAGGACGTCGGCGAGCCGTTCCCGCAGGATGTGCATCAACAGCTGTGGGGCGCCGTCGGCGCGGTGTTCTCAAGCTGGATGAACCAGCGCGCGATCACCTACCGCAAGCTCCACGACATCCCCGACAACTGGGGCACGGCCGTCAACGTGCAGTCCATGGTGTTCGGCAACATGGGCGGCGACTGCGCCACCGGCGTGTGCTTCAGCCGCGATCCCTCGACCGGCGCCAATGTTTTTTACGGCGAATATCTTGTGAATGCGCAAGGTGAGGATGTCGTCGCCGGCATCCGTACGCCGCAGCAGATCACGCTGGCCGGCAAGACGGCGCAAGGCTCCACGCTTCCCTCGCTGGAAGAGGAAATGCCTGCGCTGTACCGTGAACTCGTCGATGTGCGCGATCGCCTCGAGCGCCACTACACCGACATGCAGGACATGGAGTTCACCATCCAGAAGGGCAAACTCTGGATGCTCCAGACCCGCAACGGCAAGAGAACGGCCCAAGCCGGCTTCAAGATCGCCGTCGACATGGCGCGCGAAGGGCTCATCAGCGAAAACGAAGCCGTGCGCCGCATCGACCCCAACCAGCTCGATCAGCTGCTGCATCCGGCCCTCGATCCCAAGGCGCCGCGCCAGCTTCTCGCGCGCGGGCTGCCCGCCTCGCCGGGCGCGGCTGCGGGCAAGATCGTATTCACCGCCGAGGACGCCGAGGATTGGGTGAAGCGCGGCGAGAAGGTCATCCTGGTCCGCCGTGAAACCAGCCCCGAGGACATCAGCGGTATGCATGTCAGCCAGGGCATCCTCACCACGCGCGGCGGCATGACCAGCCACGCGGCGGTCGTCGCGCGCGGCATGGGCACACCCTGCGTCTCCGGCGCCGGTGAATTGCAGGTCGATGTGCACGCCAAGACCATGCGTATCCGGGACAAGATTTTGCTCGAAGGCGACGTCATTACCCTGGACGGCGCCACCGGCGAGGTGTTCCTCGGCAAGGTCGCCACCATCCGTCCCGAACTCACGGGCGACTTCGCGACCTTGATGGGATGGGTGGACGGCATCCGCCGTCTGAAGGTGCGCGCCAACGCCGAAACGCCGCTCGACGCCGAAACCGCCCGCAAGTTCGGCGCGGAAGGCATTGGCCTGTGCCGCACCGAGCACATGTTCTTCGACGCCCAGCGCATTCTCACCGTGCGTCAGATGATCCTGGCGAAAGATGCCGGCGGCCGTAAGGCGGCGCTCGACAAGCTGCTGCCGCATCAGCGCGGGGACTTTGTGAAACTGTTCACCATCATGGAAGGTCTGCCGGTCACGATCCGCCTCCTGGATCCGCCGCTGCACGAGTTCCTCCCGCAGACCGATAGTGAAATCGCCGAAGTCGCGGCCGGCGCCGGCGTTTCGCAGGAGTCCGTGCGCGAGGTGCTCGCGCGCCTGCACGAAAGCAACCCGATGCTCGGGCATCGCGGGGTCCGTCTGGGCGTCTCTCATCCGGAAATCTACGCCATGCAGGCGCGGGCCATTTTTGAAGCCGCCGTGCAGGTGGTCAGGGACGGCAAGAAGGTCATTCCGGAAATCATGATCCCGCTGGTCGGTACGCGCGCCGAACTCGACATGATGAAGAAGGTCGTCGATGACGCCGCGGCCGCCGTGTTCGGCCAGGCCGGAACGACGATTGCCTACATGATCGGCACCATGATCGAACTGCCGCGCGCCGCGCTTCGGGCCGGCGACATCGCCCAGACCGCGGAATTCTTCTCCTTCGGCACCAACGATCTGACTCAAACGACGCTCGGCCTCTCGCGCGACGACTGCGCGACATTGGTTGAGCTCTACAAAGCGAAAGGCATTTACGAAAAAGACCCGTTCGCGAGTCTCGATCAGGAGGGCGTGGGCGAGCTGATCACTATCGCGGCAGAACGCGGCCGCGCCGCGCGTCCTGCCCTTAAACTGGGCATCTGCGGCGAACACGGCGGCGATCCGGACTCGATCACCTTCTGCCATCGCGCGGGGCTGGATTACGTGTCCTGCTCGCCCTATCGTGTGCCTGTCGCGCGGCTTGCCGCCGCGCAAGCGGTGCTCATGGAGAACAGCACGGAAAAGGTTCTGCGCACCGCCGCTTAGAATTTCATGGAGAGGGGATGGCTATGCTGACGATGTGGCTCTGCTTCGATAAGCCGAATGCGAGTGACCTGCGCATGAAGACGCGGCCCGAGCATCTCGCGTGGATCGAAAAGGCCGTGAAGAATTTCAAGTTCGCGGGTCCGATGATGAGCGACGACGGGCAGACACTGAAAGGCTCATGCATCGTCGCCGAATTCGACAGCCTCGAGCAGTCGCGCGAAATACAGAGCCAGGATCCGTACCACAAGGCCGGCCTGTTCGAAAAAGTGGTCGTCTGCCCCACCAAGCAGATGTTCCCGAAGGTTTAGTCCGGCCCCGTCTCGCGAACTTACAAGATTCGGCTCTGGCGGATCAGCGACATCGCGGCGGCGGCGATGGCGAACACGGCTGCGACGGCGGCGAAGATGGAGCTGATTTCGGTCTCCTGGCGCTCCATGACCAGCTGCGTATTGAGGCTTTTGTACACCTCATTCAACGCGGCGCCGGAGTTGGCCGCGAAATATTTACCCTTGGTGACGTCCGCGATGGTCTTCAAGGACTCCTCGTCGAACTGCATCCCGCCGTAATAGCCGCCGCCGTTCGCCGAGCCGAGGCCCACCGTGTAGATTCGCACGCCTCTGTCCGCCGCCATGCGCGCCGTTTCGATGGGGTCCGGGCCCACGGTCGCGCGGCCGTCCGTCAGAAGGATGATGGTCGAATTCTGATTGGAGCCCGGCGGGACCGGTTTAAAGGCCGGCTGCGCCGGCTGATCCAGCGACGTGCCTTGTCTGTCGCGGTCGCGGCCGAAGTCGGACTCGCTGAAGCGCGGATCGAAGGCCGCATCGGGAAAGATCGTCTGCAGCGAAACAAGAATGCCGCTGCCGATCGCGGTCCCGCGGAACGTGCGGAAGCGGTCGATGGCTTGCGTGAGTTCGTCGCGGTTGAGCGTCGGCGTCTGCACCAGGGCGGCGGCGCCGGCGAAGGCGACGATGCCGATCCGCGTCGTGCTCGGCTGCTGGGTGATGAACTGCTTGGCGGCGTTCTGCGCCGCGGTCAGGCGGTTGGGCTCGACGTCCCGCGCCCGCATGCTCCCGGAAACGTCCATGGCCAGGATCACAAGCGCCCGCTGCGACGGCAGGGTCACCATGGCCGCCGGTTTGGCCACGGCGGTCAGCGCCAGCACGATGGAAACCAGCAGAAGCATCGCCGGAATGTGGCGCCGCCACGTCGCCCCGGGACCCAGGGCCTCGCGGATGCGGCCGATGTCGGCATAGCGCACCGCCATCTTTTTCTTCCGCGAGAGCAGGTAGAAGTACAGCGCGACCAGTGCGGGCGCCGCCAGGAGAAGGAGCAGTAGCAGCGGAGAAAGGAATTTCATCGCCGTGCATCCTGATGCTCGGGGCAGAGGCGCTGCCCGGCCTGAGGCTATGCTTTTTACGGCAGTCCGCGAAGGGGGAGATTCGGACGCTTTTTGACGAAATCAGCCGACTTCGTCGACCTGCTCATATTGCGCGTCGAACAGGCCCGGCGGCAGCCGGTAGGTGGTGCCGCCTTCGCGCACCAGCCAATCGCCCTTGTAAACTTTGTCGCGAATCCCGCCTATGGCCAGCCGGCCGTCGGCCAGCACGACGGCTTCCAGCCAGTCAGGCCAGTCGGCCCGCGGCTGGCCGTTCCATTGCCACGCTTGAATCTCGATTGGCCGTCTGCGGTACCGGGTCGCCATTCCCCACCTGCGTTCCCGAACGCTGTTTTCTAGTCTTGCGGCAACTGCATCCAGTCCGGTTTGACGGGGGTAATGCGCGCGGCTCCCGCCGTCAAGTTGCCCCCGCTCTTCCATGCATCCAGGCGTACCAGCGCGAGCCCGCGGGCACCCGCGATACTCTTCATTTCCCCGGCGTCTCTTCCATCTACGGTTAACGCTTCGCCCGGCGCGGGGGTTGCACCGTCAATGCTCACCGGCATCAGGCGCTTCTTGATGAGCGCCCGGTAGTGCGTGCGGGCCGTCAGCTCTTGCCCGATATAACAGCCTTTTTCGAAGTCCACGCCGTGCAGTTCTTCGAACCCGTTTTCAAGCAGAAGGGCTTTATCGACCTCCATGTCGCGGCTGCCGTCCGGCAGGCCGAGGCTAATCCGGTGCGCGTCATAGGCCTCGGGTGTCGCGCGGGCGAGGGCAAGCCCGCCGGCCTGGTCCGGCGTGAGGGCAAAGCGCACCCCGGCGCCCTTAAGGCGCGGGTCGGTATAAAGCACGCCGTCGCCGCGCGCCTTCACCGTTCCTAATGTTTCCGTCGTCTCGAGGGCGGCGGCGGCGCCTTCGCCCCAGGCGATTCCCGCCTGAAGCGTGTCCAGCGGCGCAAAGGTCACCTTGGCCCGCAATTTATAGCGCGCGAGACGGCCGATCAGGTCCTCGCGCCGGGCCCGTTCGCACTCCAAAAGGATCGCATCCCGGTGGGGGACGACGAAGAACTCGTGAAGGAATTTGCCTTGCGCCGTCAGAAAGGCGGCCCACATGGCTTGGCCCGCCTCCACATGGCGCATATCGTTCGAAATCATGCCCTGCAGGAAGCCGGCCCGGTCGTCGCCGCCGACGGCAATGAGCGCGCGATGGGGAAGGGCGGTGAAAAACGCCATATAACTCTCCTAAGGTCCCGCTTATGTAGCACCCTCAGAGCCTGCTGCAAGCCGCGCCGGTCTCGGATATAAAACCGTCCATGCACTACGTTTTTGTCGACGACTCGCCGCTCCAGTATGACGGCTATACCAACCTCCGCCGTGCGATCGGCGGGGCCGAGAAGGCTGTCGGGGGCCTCGCCGCCGCTCTGGCCGAGCGTGGTCACGAGGTCAAAGTCATCAACAACACCACCTACGCCCATATGGCCGACGGAGCCTATTACACGCCGTTCGGCGATACGTGGGCGCCTAAGGCCGCCGACGTGGTGATCGCCATGCGCAAGCCGTCGCTGCTCGGCCACTTGCGCAACGTGAAGCACCGGCTGCTCTGGGTCACGGGCGCGCCGGACTATCTGACCGCCCCCGCGAATGCGCCGTTGTGGGAGTCCTTCACGCCGGGGCTGATTTTCATCTCCGAGCAACAGCAGCGCGCTTATAAGGGCAAGCTGAAGAGCGCCGCGCTGATTCCGGGCGTACGTTCGTCTTTCTATGAAACGCCGCTCATGCAGGAACCCGATCCGCATGAAGAGGCGCTCAATCCCGAACTCTATGCCGCACGTCAGGCGGTGCTCGACGCCATGCCGAAAGGCCCGCCGGGCCCCAATGCGATTGTCACCTCGCATCCGCAGCATGGTCTCGCCTGGCTTGTCGATCTGTGGTGCGAGCGCGTTCATTCGGCCCTGCCCACGGCGCGGCTTTCGATTTTCTCCGCCAGTCTCGCCAAGGCCGCGCGCGGGGAAGGTATCTCCGACGACCTCGCGCCGATCTTCGCCAAGGTGCAGGCCGCGGCCGCGCAGAATGTCGCCGTCGCCGACCCCATCTCGGACGACGGTATGGCGGCGGTCTATCGTACGGCCCGCGTGCATCTCTATCCGGGCCACGCTCAGGATTTTGCCTGCTGGACCTTAAGTGAATCCCAAAGCGCCGGCACACCGGCCGTCGCGCGCATGCTGGGCGGCACGTCCGAGCGCATCGCCAACGGCCAAACCGGCTATCTGGTCCCGGATGCCGAGGCTTTCGCCAACGTGACGTTGCAGATTCTCAAGGATGACGGCGTTTACACGTCGCTCAGCGAAGAGGCCAGGCGGATCGAACACCGTCATACGTGGGCGAGCGCGGCCGAGGCGCTCGATAACTTCGTCGCGAAGCTCACTTGAATATCCTGTTCATTACGAACACCCGCATCGGCGACGCTATCCTGTCGTCGGGCGTGCTCCATGACCTTGTCGAGCGCTATCCGGAGGCGCGGTTTACCGTCGTCTGCGGGCGCCTGCCGCAGACGCTGTTCGCCGCGGTGCCGCGCCTCGCGCGGGTGATCGTGCTCAAGAAGCGCCGCTTCGATCTGCACTGGTTCGATCTTTGGCGTGAACTCAAAGGTACGCGCTGGGACATCGCCGTCGATCTGCGGCGCTCCTTTATCTCCTTCTTCTTGGATGTAGGAAAGCGATACGTCATCGGCCCGGCCAACGACGCCGTGCACCGGGTTCAGCATCTGTCCTCGGTCTTGAAGCTGGAACACGCCGCGCCGCCGCATGTGTTTGTCGCGCTGCGCCATGAAGAACAGGCGCGCCGTCTTGTTCCGCCGGGCGCGCCGGTCTTGGCGCTGGCGCCCGTCGCGGCGGCGGGTGAGAAGACATGGCCCGCGGACAGGTTCGCCGCGCTCGCCGCGGACCTGCGGGCCGGTCCCTGCGCCGGCTGGCGAATCGCTTTGTTCGGCGGGCCGGGCGATGACGCGAAAGCGGCGCCGCTGCTGGCCGCGCTTCCCGGCGCGCTCAAGGTTTTCGGCGAGCCGGATCTGCTGACCGTCGCCGCCGCGCTCAAGAATTGCGCCGCCTTTATCGGCAACGATTCCGGCCTCGCGCATCTGGCGGCCGCGGTGGATTTGCCGACTCTTGCGCTCTTCGGTCCTTCGGACCCGATACGGTACGCGCCCTTTGGCGGCAGGGCGCGCTTCCTGCAAGCGCCGAACCGCGACATCGCCGGGCTTGGTGTCGCGGAAGTTGCGGCGGCCGCGCGCGGGATGATCCTGTAGCACCTTGGCTTCGCCGCCCGCTTATGCAAAGTCTTGCGGAAGCAGAAACGAGGTCGCGTTGAAAGTTTTCCACCTCATGAGCGGTGCGCCGTATGGCGGCGTCGAACAGCAAGCCGAACGTCTTGTGGCGGTCTTGCAGCAAAACAACGACGAGCAGCGCGTGATGCTCGCCGACAATCCGGCGCGCGCGGAACGCTTCGCCGCCGCCGGCGCCATCACCATCGAAATGCAATTTCCGAGCCGCTTCGCCTTCCTCGATCGCCGGCGCATCAACGGCGTGATCCGGCGCTTCGAGCCGGACATCGTCATCTCATGGACGCCCGACGTCGCGCCGCTGGTTGAGAAGGGGAACTTTGTTCACCTCGGCCGCATCGGCTCGTCCTATGACGGCGGCGCCATCGCGAAGTGCGATCATCTGCTCGCGCCGACGCAGGCCCGCGCCGATATCGCCGTCAACGGCGGTTGGTCGCCGAGCCGCGTGCATGTCGTCCCGAACCTTCCGTTCGCGCGCACCGGCAAGACGCCGGCGCCGCCTGTCAGCCGTAAGGTCCTTTACACACCGCCGACGGCGCGGCTGGTTTTGACCTCCCTGCGCCTCGTGAAGGGCGCCGGTCTCGAGACGTTGCTGGACGCCGTCGCGCGCCTGTCCGGCTACTATCTCTGGATCGCCGGCGACGGTCCCGACCGCGCTTATCTTGAAGCCCAGGCCCACGAGAAAGGCGTGAAGCCCCGCGTGCGCTTTCTGGGCTGGCAGGACGATCTGGCGCCCTACGTGGCGGTCAGCGACGCCTTTGTTTATCCCGTGCGTCAGGACGACGGTCAGGATGTCATCGCCGAGGCCTGGGGCGCCGGCGCGGCGGTTATTTCGGCCGACAGTCTGGGGCCGGGCCTCCTGGTGAAAAACGGCGAGAACGGCGTGCTCGTGCCCGTCGACGACCCCATCAGCATGGCCGAGGCGATGAAACGCCTGTCTCAGGACAAGGACCTGGCCAAGAAACTCAGCGATGCGGGCCGCGCGGTTTTCGATGAGTCCTATACGGACGAAAAGATCGCCCGGCGCTATATTGAACTCCTGAAGGCCCTGGCGGCGCCTGCGGAACCGATGGCCGCGAGCTGAGGTAGCATGACCGAGACATTCGATTTCATCATCACCGGCGGAACCCTTCTGCTTCCGGGTGGCCCCGCGGAGACGGATGTTGGCGTTCGCGCCGGGCGGATCGCCGCGATCGGCGATCTGGGCGCCGCCGCGGCGGCCTCGCGCTTCGACGCCAAGGGGCTCACGGTGATGCCGGGTGTTATCGATGAGCAGGTGCATTTCCGCGAGCCCGGCCCCGTGCATAAGGAGGATTTGGAATCCGGGACGCGCGGCGCGGCGCTTGGCGGCGTGACGGCCGTGTTTGAAATGCCGAACACCGATCCGCCGACCACGACCGAGGCCGCGATCAACGACAAGATCAAACGCGCCACCGGCCGCGCCTGGACCGACTTCGCGTTCTACGTCGGCGCCGCGGCCGAGAATGCCGACGATCTCGGAACGCTCGAACGATTGCCCGGCGTCTGCGGCGTCAAGATGTTCATGGGCTCGTCGACCGGCTCGCTCCTTGTCGCCGACGACGAGAATGTCGCGCGTGTGCTGCGCTCCGGAACGCGCCGCGTCACCGTCCACAGCGAAGACGATATGCGCCTGACCGAGCGCGCGGCGCTTGTGAAGGACGGCGCCGACGTCTCCATGCACCCGGTCTGGCGCGATGTGGAGACCGCCGTGCGCTGCACCATGCGTCTCCTCCGTCTGGCGCGCGCCGCCCACCGGCGCATCCACGTGCTCCATGTCACGACCGCCGAGGAAATCGAGATCCTCGGCCGGAACAAGGACATCGCCACCGTCGAAGTCCTGCCGCAGCATCTCACCTTGGCGGCGCCCGAGTGTTACGAGCGCCTCGGCACGTTCGCGCAAATGAACCCGCCCATCCGCGAGGCCCGTCACCGCGACGGGCTCTGGAAAGGGATCGCGTCCGGGGTCGTGGATTGCATCGGTTCCGACCACGCGCCGCATACGCGCGAGGAAAAAGCGCGTCCCTATCCGCGCAGCCCTTCTGGTTTAACCGGGACGCAAACTCTTCTGCCTCTCATGCTCAATCATGTGGCCGAGGGTCGTTTGACCTTGCAGCGCCTGGTCGATCTGACCAGTGCGGGCGCCGCGCGTATTTTCGGAATCGCCAACAAGGGCCGTATCGCGGTGGGCTACGACGGCGACTTCACCGTCGTCGACCTGAAAGCCAAGCGCACCATCACCAACGACTGGATCGCCAGCAAGTCCGGCTGGACGCCTTTCGACGGCATGGACGTGATCGGCTGGCCGAAGGCCACCATTGTGCGCGGTCATGTGGTGATGCGGGACGATCAGCTCCTGGATAAACCGATCGGCGCGCCGGTACGGTTCCAGGAAACCCTCTAAGTTCAAAGTCCCTCACTCTCCTGCGCCGCCGCGCGGGAGGGTGAGGGGCTTTCTTTTACCGCGCCTCTAAATACCCGCAGGTCGAATCCTTCGGGTCCCGCGCCATCAGGCGGTCGTAGAAGCCGCTGGCGCGTTCGATCATCGGATTGATGTCGGAACTCAGGATCAGTCCCTTTTCCGCCAGCGCCAGCGTGGCGGCTGCGTAGGCCTGCGTATAGGCGTCGCGGTTCATGTAGCGCTCGCCGATGGAGCGGCGCGGATCGGTGGCGGCCAGCTTGTCGTCTTCGGTGCGCGGGAAGGGGATGAAGCTGCCCTCGCTGCGTGACAACCGGTCCGGCGCGCCGGTGGCGGCGTTCTGCGGGTTCCAGCCCACATAGGTGCCGAGCGGCACCGCGATATCCGGCAGGCGGATCCCGGCAAGCTCGAGGCCGTCACCGTCCACTTGAGGCACCAGCACGTTGTAGGGGCGCCCCGCGCGCGGCGGCAACGTATCGACGATCCCGTCCGTCATGAACCGCCCCCCGAAATCCTGGCGCGACGGCTCGAAAGTGCGCGCCGGCACGCGTGTGCCCGGGATCTTCGGATATTTCTCAAGATAGTTTGCGACCGTAACCAGCGATTGATTGGCGATGCGCGGTATTTCGGACGCGGGCGGTTCCGTGCGCAGCGTGACCCAGGCGTCGAGATGCAGCAGCAGCGAGCGCAACACAGGGCGGTAGTCGAGCGGATTGATGCAGTGGGCGAGGTCGAGCCGTTCGCCGCCCGCGCCGCTGCGCTGCTGCGCTGCTGCGATGGAATAGATGCGCGCCCGCGCAGATGGCGAAAGATCGGCGGACGTGCCCAGCGCCGTATGCGTCAGGGACGCGGCCTGGGTCCAATATTCCGTCGCGGTGTTGACGTAGAACAGGCGCGGCGCGGTGTTGTTTGCGTTCAGCCGGTCCAGCACGCTGCGGGTCTCGTTGGTCACGCTGTCGGGCTGCGGCGCGGTGGCGAAAGGATACCAGCTGTTCGGATAGTCGGTGCCGAGGTCCGGCGCGGTTTCGCGCCCGCCTTGGCCGAAGCGCAGATTGAACGGCCCTTTGGCGGCGCCCGCGACGTTCAAGAATGCGCCGTCGAAGGCGAGGCGCCCGCCGCTGCCGGTGGAAAGGCCGTAGTACATCATCGTCTGCAGGACGCGTGCGCCTTCGCCGTGCCCGAAGGCGATCACGGCGCGCGGCAATTCCCCGCCGTTGGTGACAATGGGGTTCACGCCGCCAAAACGATCCGTGCGCTCGAAGTGGAAGAACAGGAGAGAGTCGCGGATCGCGGCAAAGCCGAGGCCGGCAATGCGCGGGCCGCGCGCCACATAGCTCACGGTATAGATCGCGCCGGGTTTAAATCCGCCGTCCAGCGTCACATAGGTCGGATCGTAGATCGCGCGGGTGCCGAACTTACGGCCGAAGTGCCATCTCTCGCGCGGCACCACCGCGCGCGGGCTGGCCGCCGTATCGCGCATGGTCATGACCGCCTCGGGATCGTCCTGACGGGCGGGTTCGTAACCCACCGTCAATGCGCCGCCGGTCGCCCGCGCGTTCGCCGTGACTTGGTTGACCGCGATCTCGGACAGCACGCGGCCGAATACGGGCTTGCCCCCTTCGAGCGCGATCGGAAGGTCCGCGCGCAGGCGTCCTTCGCCGGGCAGGATGTCCCAATTCCAGCCGACCCACACCAATGTGTAACCCTGCTCCATCAGGAAGCCGTTCCCGGACTCGGCGCTGGTCGCAGGAAGGACGGCATTGGTCGCGTCGTTGAAGACGCTGAGCATCGCCGGTCCCGCCGCGCCGCCGGCTTCGAACAGGACGCGGCCGTTGGCGCGCCCGCCGTCGACGGGCCGCAGCATCATGAAGTCGGCGGAGAACTGCACACGCCCCTGGGAGTCGCGCGGGGCAAGGCGGATGTCCGTGATCGCCTGGTTTTCGGCGGCGCCGGCATCGACCACGAAGTAGAGCCGGCCGCGCAGGCGCTCATAGGGGCCTACGCCGCCGAACCCGCGGCCCTCGGCCAGGACGGCCCGTTCCAGGATCTCGATGCGGTCCACGTCGGCCCGGGCGGCGCCCGCGCAGGCCAGGCTCGCCAGGACAAGCGCGCCAATCCAGACCCGTAACGACCGTAACATCCTCGAACCCCTTCGTAGTCCCCCGGGGTCAGTATGCCCAATCTTTTGAAATAGGCCAAAAAAAACGGCGCCGGAGGTCCCGGCGCCGTTCAAGGATCGAGAGGTTGAAGCGGTTTACGGAACGACGATCACGCGGCGCTCATCCCCGCGCTGCACATGCAGCACGGTCGAACGCTTCGAACCGGCCATCGCCGTCTGGAATTCGTCCAGGCTCTTCACCGGCTTGGTGTTCACCGCCGTGACGATGTCGCCGACTTCCAGGCCGATTCGCTCCGCCGGGCTGCCTTGCTCGACGTCCGTGACTTTTGCGCCGGTCGCATCGTCGCCGCGGCTCGTACCCGAGAAGCTCGCGCCTTCCAGGGCTTGACGGTCCGGCAGCTTCGCGAGTTGCGCCGCCGCCGCTTTGCCGATGTTCACTTTGAAGCTCTTCTTCTGGCCTTCCCGAAGCACGGTGATGTTCACGTCGGTGCCGACGGTCAGCATGCCGATACGGTTGCGCAGGTCCTGCGATCCGCGCAGCGGCTTGCCGTCGAGTTCGATCGCGACGTCGCCGGCGCGGATGCCCGCCTTGTCGGCCGGCGTGCCCTTTTCGACGCTGCCGATCAGGGCGCCTTCCGTGCGGTCGATGCCGAGGTTGGCGGCGACTTCCGGCGTGATGTCCGAGATCGCCACGCCGATGCGCCCGCGACGCACTTCACCGAACTCCTGGAGCTGGGCGATCACGCCCTTCACCATGGAGGTCGGGACCGCGAAGCCGACGCCGACGTTGCCGCCGGCCGGTCCGAGGATGGCGGTGTTCACGCCGACCAGCTCACCCTTGAGGTTCACGAGCGGACCGCCCGAGTTGCCCGGGTTGATGGCGGCGTCGGTCTGGATGAAGTCTTCATACTCTTCGATCCCCCCGCCCGAGCGGCCCAGGGCCGAGACGATGCCCGAGGTCACGGTCTTCTGCAGGCCGAAGGGGCTGCCGACCGCGAACACATAGTCGCCCACGCGCAGCTCGTTGGAATCGCCGATCGGAAGCGCGTCCAGATCCTTTGCGTCGACCTGAAGCAGCGCGATGTCCGTGCCTTCGTCGCTGCCGACCATCTTGGCGGTCAGCTGGCGGCGGTCATGCAGCGTCACCTGGATGTCGGTGGCGTCGGCGATGACGTGATGGTTGGTGAGGATGTAGCCCTTCTTGGCATCGATGATGATGCCCGAGCCGGCCGACTGGCGCTCTTGCGGCGGCACCTGTCCGCGCGGGATGTTGAAGAACCGGAACGGATCGCCTTGCTGCTGATCGGCCATGCTCACCTTGGCCTTCACCTGGACGTTCACGACCGCCGGGATGACTTTCTCGACCAGCGGGGCGAGAGTCGGGATGCCGTCGCGCATGGGAATCTGCTGCGCGGATTGAGCTTGCGCGAAATCGCCGACAACCGGCGCCGCGAGGACGAGCGCCATGGCCGTCGCGAACACCGGGAGGAAACGAGAGGAAACCGCCTTCATTTTTTTATCTGTCCTTTCGTGGATGAGACACGGGCAACGCCGCTTCGCAGTCGGATCCATCGTCCGTGTGTCTCGTCGCGTGCGCGTTCAGGAACATGTTCGGGAATGCGCCGCGAAGACTGGGCGTGATGTTAGCGGAGCCGCGGATTCGATCAATTGGGGTAACAGCTATTTAATCTCCTCGTGCGGGCATTTAAGCCCGGTTTTTCAGGGGTTTCTGAACGATCTGTCATCCGGATTCCAGTCTTCATGAGAGGGGCGTTTCGGCGTTGAAAACCCGCGCGTTACCTCATTGTCCTTGACACCCTTCGCCCCGAAATCACACGCTCCTCGCACCGCAAAACCGCGCAAGGTGGATGGGGATCATGACGAGCATTTCACGCAAACAATTTCTGAGCGGCGTCGCCGGCACGGCTGCGCTTGCCGGTCTTCCCGCGATGGGAAGCGCCGCCGATAACGCACTCGTGATGCGCACCATCCCCAAAAGCAAGGCCAAGGAACAGCTTCCTGTTATCGGTCTCGGCACCGCGCAGGATTTCGGCGCCCAAGCCGCGCCCGAGATCATGGAGCAAAAAGCGCAGGTGATTCGTGAACTCGTCGCGAAAGGCGGCCGCGTGCTCGATACGGCCGAGCAGTACAGCGGCGGCGGCGCCGAAGCCTTCGTCGGCGACGTCATCGCGCAGAGCGCGCTGCGCGATAAGATTTTTCTCGCCACCAAAATCGAAGAGCGCGGCAAGGAAGCGGGGCAGGCGGCCATCGAGACGGCGTTCAAGCGCCTGCGCTCGAATACGATCGATCTCATGTTCGTCCACAACATGGTCGATACCGATCTTCATTTGCCGGTGTTCCTGGATCTCAAGGCGAAGGGCCGTTACCGCTATGTCGGCGTAAGCTCCACGGGACGCGAACAGGACCGTCTCACGACCTGGATGGATCAGATCGATTTTGTCGAGTTCGCCTATGCGGTCGACGCGCGCGAAGCGGAGAAGCGCCTGCTTCCCATGGCGGCCGACAAAGGCGTGGCTGTTCTTGTCGCGCTTCCTCTGGGGCGCGGACGTCTTCTCGGCAAGGTGCAGGGCCAGGCCGTCCCCGAATGGGCGAAGCAGGAACTCGGCGCCGTGAGCTTCGCGCAGCTCCTGTTGAAGTTCGTGGTTTCGCACCCCGCGGTCACGGCCGCGATCCCCGGCACCAACAGGCCGCAGCACATGATCGAGAACCTCGCGGCCGGGCACGGCCCGCTTCCCGATGCCAAGCAGCGCGAGCGGATAGCCGCGATCTGGACGGCTTAATCCACCCGGGTGGGTTTCCTGCGCACCCAAGGCCCGTGAACAATTCACGGGCTGCGCCGTTGATAATCCCTAAGGAGCCCTTCGCTCCGGTTTACGAGGAGTGTGTCCGTCTCTCCGGATACGCGCTGCGGAGAAAATTCTCCCAGGACATGGTGCCAAATGCGCGCGGCATGGCTAACCCTCGCTCACTTTAATCAGCACAAGGATTCGCCGTTGACCCTTTCTTTCACGCGCCGCGCTCTTGCGACCATCCTGGGGCTTTCCGTCCTGGCATCGCCGTCTCTGGCGGCGCAGCGCACGCTTTTAAACGCGTCCTATGATCCGACCCGTGAACTGTATCAGGAGTACAACGCGGCCTTCGCGAAATATTGGAAAGGCAAGAGCGGCGACGACGTGACCGTGCGCCAGTCCCATGCCGGCTCCGGCGGCCAGTCGCGCGCCGTCATCGACGGCCTGCGCGCCGACGTCGTCACCCTTGCGCTGGCCTATGATATCGACGCGATCGCGGCGCGCGCGAAATCGCTTCCCCCGGAATGGCAATCGCGCCTTCCGAACAACAGCGCGCCTTATACCTCGACCATTGTGTTCCTGGTGCGTAAAGGCAATCCCAAGGGGATCAGGGATTGGCCGGATCTCGTGAAGCCCGGCGTTGCGGTCATCACGCCCAATCCAAAGACGTCCGGCGGCGCGCGCTGGAATTACCTCGCGGCATGGGGTTATGCGCTGAAGGCCAACAACGGCAACACGGCCGCGGCCGAACAGTTTGTCGGTCGGTTGTACAAAAACGTGCCGGTGCTCGATTCCGGCGCGCGCGGCTCCACCATTACCTTCACCCAGCGGGGCCTGGGCGATGTCTATCTCGCCTGGGAGAACGAAGCTTATCTGGCGCTGGACGAGTTCGGCGCGGACAAGTTCGAGGTTGTCATGCCGTCGGTGAGCATCCTTGCGGAACCTCCGGTCGCCGTCGTCGACCGCGTGGCCGAGCGCAACAAGAACCGCGATCTCGCCGAAGAGTATCTGAAGTATCTTTATTCCGCCGAGGGGCAGGCCATCATCGCCAAGCATTACTATCGCCCCCGTGACGTTGCCGCGGCATCCGCCGCGAAAGTCCAGCTTCCCGGCATCGAGCTCTTCACGATCGATGAAGTCTTCGGCGGATGGAAAAAAGCCCAAGCCGAACATTTCAATGACAAAGGCATCTTCGATAAGATTTATAAGCCTTGAGTGAGAGCGTCTGAATTCGTAGCCTCAAAAGAAAACGTGAACTGATGGGGACTTAGTGACGGCCGTCGCCGCGCACACACCTTTCTGGCGCAAGCCGAGCGTCCTGCCGGGCTTCGGCCTGAGCATGGGCTTTACGCTGCTCTATCTCGGCTTCATCGTGCTTATCCCGCTTGCGGCCATGATTTTGCGCGCCGCGGGGCTTTCTTGGGATGAGTTCGTCGGCGTCGTGACCGATCCGCGCGCGCTGGCCGCCTATCGCTTGAGTTTTGGAGCCTCATTCGTCGCCGCCGTCGTGAATATCGTTTTTGGCGTGCTCACGGCTTGGGTGCTCGTGCGCTACGAATTTCCGGTAAAGCGTTTTGTCGAAGGGCTCGTGGATATTCCTTTCGCGCTTCCCACGGCGGTCGCCGGGATCGCGCTCACCGCATTATTCGCCGAGAATGGCTGGATCGGGCAGATTCTTGCCAAGGCCGGCCTAAAAGTGGCCTTCACGCCTCTCGGCGTCGTGATCGCCCTCGTCTTCATCGGCCTGCCGTTCGTCGTGCGTACGGTGCAGCCCGTGCTCCAGGACCTGGACAAGGACGTGGAGGAAGCCGCGGCCAGCCTCGGCGCCAGCCGCTTGCAGACGTTCCGCCATATCATCCTTCCCGCGATCCTTCCGGCGGCGCTCACCGGCTTTGCGCTGGCGTTCGCGCGCGCCCTGGGGGAATACGGCTCGGTCATTTTCATCGCGGGCAATTTGCCGATGAAGTCGGAGATCGTTCCGCTGCTGATCATTATCAAGCTTGAACAGTTCGACTATGCGGGCGCGGCCGCGATCGGTGTCGCGATGCTGACGGCCGCTTTCGTGCTCCTGTTCATGATCAATCTTCTGCAGCGGTGGAGCCGCAGCCGGATCGGGGCGTTCTGACCATGGCCGCTCGACGCACGCTCGCGCCCATCACGGAAAGCCGGAAGATAAGGACCGGCCTCGTCCTCCTGTCCTTGATCTATATCCTTTTTTTCCTGGTGTTGCCTGTCGTCGTGGTCTTTACCGAGGCCTTCAGCCGCGGCTTCGCGCATTACCTGGAAGCGGTGACCGAGCCCGACGCGCAAGCCGCCATCAAACTGACCTTGCTCGTCGCGGCGATCGCGGTCCCCGCCAACGTGGTGTTCGGCGTCGCGGCGTCCTGGGCCATTGCGAAGTTCGACTTTGTCGGCAAAAGCTTTCTCATTACGCTGATCGACCTGCCGTTCTCGGTTTCACCGGTGATCTCGGGCCTGATTTACGTCCTCATGTTCGGCGGCCACGGTTTGATTGGCCCTTGGCTGGACGCGCACGACATTCAGATCGTGTACGCGGTTCCCGGCATCGTGCTTGCGACGGTCTTCGTCACGTTCCCTTTCGTCGCGCGCGAACTCATCCCGCTGATGCAGGAGCAGGGCGCCGAGGAAGAGGAAGCGGCGCGTTCGCTGGGCGCCAGCGGATGGCAGACCTTCTGGCGCGTGACGCTGCCGAACATCAAATGGGGCCTCATGTATGGTGTTCTCTTGTGCAATGCCCGGGCCATGGGCGAGTTTGGCGCGGTCTCGGTGGTGTCCGGCCATATCCGCGGCTTCACCAACACCATGCCGCTGCATGTCGAGATCCTCTATAACGAGTACAACCTTCCTGCGGCCTTCGCCGTGGCGTCCTTGCTCGCCTTCCTGGCTCTGGTGACTCTTGTCGCCAAAGGGATTTTGGAATGGCGTTATGGCCACGAGCTTGCGCCAGTTCATCATTAGGGCCGCCGATGCATATTGACGTCCGTAACGTAACCAAGCGCTTCGACAGCTTCACCGCCGTGCGTAATCTCACGCTTGATGTGCGCCAAGGTGAACTCGTCGCGTTGCTGGGGCCGTCGGGATCGGGAAAGACCACGTTGCTGCGCATCATCGCCGGCCTCGAACATGCCAACGAAGGGCAAATTCTGTTCGACGGAGACGATGCGGTGGCCAGGCATGTGGGCGAGCGCCGTGTCGGCTTCGTGTTCCAACACTACGCCCTGTTTCGCCACATGACGGTCTTCGAGAACGTCGCCTTCGGTTTGCGGGTCGCTCCGGCCGAGCGGCGTATGTCCAACACCGACATTAAGAACCGCGTGATGTCGCTGTTGTCGCTCGTTCAGCTCGACAGGCTGGCGGCGCGCTATCCCTCTCAGCTCTCGGGCGGCCAGAGGCAGCGCGTGGCGCTTGCCCGCGCGCTGGCGATCGAACCGCTCGTGCTGCTGCTCGACGAACCCTTTGGCGCGCTCGACGCCAAGGTCCGTAAGGAACTTCGCCGCTGGCTGCGGCGCCTGCATGACGACATGGGGCTGACGAGTATTTTCGTGACCCACGACCAGGAGGAAGCGCTCGAACTTGCCGACCGCGTTGTGGTGATGAACCAGGGCGCGATCGAGCAGATCGGCACGCCGGATGAGGTCTACAACACCCCCGCGACGCCGTTTGTGTATGAGTTCCTCGGCAACGTGAACCGGATTCCCTGCACCATCGCGAACGGTGCGGTGAATCTCTGGGGTTTAGCCGTGACCGCTGAAACCGTGGACGGCGCGCCCGTGCCCGCCGGCAGCGCGGCGGGATTCGCCTATGTGCGTCCTCACGACATCGAGATCGTCGCCGAGGGAACGCAGCGGGCGATTGTGCGCCATGTCGGCGCCGCCGGCCCCACCGCGCGCCTGGAACTGGAGGTCGCCGGAGTCCCGGCGCCGGTCGAAGTCCAGTTGATTCGTCAGGCGTTCCTCGATCTGGGTCTTAAGGTCGGTCAAACGGTTGCAATCACAGCGCGTGCGGCCCGTGTATTTCCAGCCCGGGGCTAGGCGCGTTGTCCGACGAAGGAGGAACCGGTTCGTCGCGGAAAACGCGACAACTTCTATGAATCGAGAGCGAAATCCGATTCTATCGGATCGGATTTCGCTCTAGTGACAAGGCCGGGCAAACGGATGAGACTGCGCCCCCGCTCAAAGGTGACCATATGCTCCGCAGATACGCCCTCGGTTTCTGTCTTGCGCTTGGCTTGTCCGTTCCCGCGACCGGGCAGGAGTCCACCGAGCCGCCGCCGCCGGTCGCCGCGCCGCGCGTGTCGGTGATGGCCGAGGAGTTGCCGCGCGCCGGCGCCATCGTCGTGTTCGGCGCCGATAAGCCGCTGGGCCTCGAGACCGTTAAGGCGCTCGCCGCGGCCAATAAGCAGGTCATCGCCGTTCTGCCCGAAGGGGCGGACCGCGCGCCGTTCGCGGCGCTGAAAGTCGAGGTGGCCTCGGCCGATCCGCTGGTGCCGGGCCAGCTCAAGACGATGTTCACCTCGGCGCCGGTGCGCGCGGTGGTCACCGCCTTCGACGCGATGGGCGAAAAACCCGCGTTCGGCGCGGACGGTACCCGCAACATCATCGACGCGACCAAAGCCGCCAACTTGCCGCGCCTCGTGCTCGTCAGCGCGACCGGCACGGGGGACGGCGTGGACCTGTTGCCCTGGTACGTGAAGTTTTTGCGTGGTGATGAGATCGCCGCCGCCGCCGCCGCCGAGCAGCATCTGAAATCCTCGGGTCTCGACTACACCATCGTCCGGGCCGGCTGGATCCTCGAGAAGGATGTCGCCGGCGCCGCCCCCGCACTCCAGGATGTCCCGGCCTTCAGTTGGATCACGCCCACGGGTCTCGCGCGCCTTGTGGCGGGCGTTGTCGACACCAAGGCAACGAGCGGCAAGACGACGACCGCGCTCGATCCCGAGCGGATCAGCCTGTTCTCAGTCATTTTCTAAGCGCGGGAAGGGGCCAATCTGCGTAGCGCATAAGCGCGAATGACCGGCCCGACCCAGAGGTAACAGACCGTACCGGAGACATGGGTAACACTTTTCGCCTGCTTTGGCAGGTGGGAGGTGGTTATGCCGTGGACGGAGAGTTCGGTTATGGACGAGCGCCTACGTTTTGTTGCCCGCCTCTTGGAAGGCGAGCAGATGAGCCTTCTGTGCCGGGAGTTCGGTATATCCCGCAAGACCGGCTACAAGATCTTCGATCGCTACAAGGACTCCGGGCTCGAGGGCCTGACCGATCGGTCGCGGCGGCCGGTGCGCTATGCCAACCAGCTGCCGTGGTCAGATTCTACTCATTTTTGGCGGAAGTTCAGGGGCGCACGTCACACGCTACCAGCGTGAAGCGGCTTTTGGAGCGCCTGGATAAGTCTGCGAAGTAGTGCGCCTAGGCCCCCTGGAGGTTCATGTTTCAATTGAAGCGTAGTAGGCTTAATGGGACGAGAGGGCGGGTATGACGACCGGCGAAATCATACAACTTGCAGGAGTTTGGCTTCAGGCCATAGCAATCGCGATCACCGCGTTCTTCGCAGTGCGTGGGCTTCGTACCTGGAGAACGCAAATGATAGGCCAACGCCGTTTCGCCGTGGCGGAAGATACTCTTATGTCATTCGCGTCGTGCAAGCTTGTGCTTGAGGAAACTCGCTCTCCAGGATCGTTCGGCCACGAAGGCCAAGACATGATGAACGACGCAGCCATTCCGGAACAAGATCGTCAGCGCCTAGCGCCGTACTATGCGACGTTAGAGCGTCTTCGCCGAGGCCACGACCATTTTGCGAAGCTTGTATCGGTACAATTGGCAGCGAAACTCCATTTTGGTGAGGAGGCGCACAGCGCGATAAAAGTCTTATGGGAGGAGCGCGCGAAGGTGCTTACTGGGGCGCAGATGTTGATCGGAGATTTCAGGCACGAGCATACGCATCGTGATCCGGAACACACTCGTGCCATGCAAGCCCTCATCTGGAGAAACTACGGCAAGGACGGCGACAAAATACAAAGTGCCTTGGACGAGGCAGAAAAAAAGCTGATAAGAATTTGCGAGCCTTATCTCCGGGACACTCCGATTGGCGCATGGTCGTAATTAAGCTGGAACTCTCCAAAACGTGAAGAATTCCGGCGCACTCTTCTCTTGCCTGGGCTCCTCACCAAGCAACTCGGCAGTGTTCGCCAGCACTCACTTTCGTCATCTCAACCCGCACGTAGGAAGAAGGTAGAACCTGCTATCCAAGTTTGCTGACCACATCCTCAGCCCGGAGGTGAGTATAGCGAAACAACATCCTTGGATCGCGGTGCCCGCTGATCAGAGCCACTTCAGGCATTGTTAGTCCTCGCTCAAAGAATGACGTGATGGCCTCGTGACGCAGATCATGGAAGTGAAGGTCGTCAATTCCAGAACGCCGTATTAGGCGCTTCCAAGCCATATCGAAAGCATCGAGCGTCAACGGGAAAGGTCGAGGGGAGTTCTTCTTGAGTTGCTCTTTCAAAATCTCGATGGCCTGGACAGTCAAAGGTATCGTTCTGGGTACTCCTGTCTTTGTTGAGGGAATACGCAGTATGCGTTTTTCCTCGTTAAGGTCCTTCCATTCCATGCCGAGGATTTCGCCGCGACGCATCGCAGTCTCAAGCGCAAAAAGCACGAAGGGTTTGATGTGATAGTTCCGGCATGTGTCTGCGGCTTGAAGCAAGAGTTTCAACTCTCCCTCGTTAAGCCGTCGGTTCCGGGCCGGATCAGCTTTAGGACGGCGTAATCCCGTAAGCGGATTTATGACGGGTATGGCCCACTCACTCCGCGCGAGGCGGTAAATCTGATTGAGCAGCCCGAGGGCGTGGTTGATTGTCGATGCCTTTACGGTGCGGCAACGCAAATCACGATAGTCAGCAAAATGTTGAGGCGTCAGTGCTGATAGGGTCAGACGTGTAAAGGGCTGGTGGAGTAGGGCGTTGAGTAAGAAGGTCTCTTTGACGCGCCCTCGTTTGAGGATCGTAACGCTGTCGCGATAGCGTTCGATCAGTGAGGCGAGGGACGTCGTTCGTAAACTTGAAGACCCCGCTCCGAGGTCGCCACGGCGGACCTGCGTTTCAATTTCTTTTGCCCAACTCTGGGCGTCGGCCTTGTGCCGAAACGTTCGGGAAATTTGCCGAAGGCCAGCTAGGCGCACCTGTGCTTGCCAGGTTTTGCTTCGGCGGCGTATCGACGCCATGTCTTCTCCTGACTGTGCCAAAACTGTGACAGGCACGATCAAGGAGAGGGAGAAGCGGGGAAGCTGATGCGGTAAGTGTTTGACCCATCAGCGAAGTAAATGGCGGGAGCGACGGGACTCGAACCCGCGACCTTCGGCGTGACAGGCCGACGTTCTAACCAACTGAACTACGCCCCCGCATGGGCGATGACGGTGGGGACCAGCGCCCCGTCCGTCAAAGGAGGCGGGGTTTTAACAGGAGCTTTCCGCCGGTGCAAGTGCGCGTAAGCCCCTAATTTGCACTGATTTTTTTCCACAAAGGCGGCGGGCGGTGGAAACGGTGCGCCGGTTGCGCCGACACCCCTGAAAAGACGCCGGTTTCCATACGAAAATGGGTTTTTGTAACCGCCACTTCGCAAAAAGGTGAATCCGGCGAGGTGGTTAATCCCACTTTATTCGGGCTCGCCATCACCCTATTATTGATTTTGACTAAAAACCAGTATGGCTCGGTGATGGCAAGTATCCAGCTCCGTCCTGCGCAGGCCGCGCCGTCCGCTCCTTCGCTTTGGGACCGGCAGGGCGCCGCCGCGCCCCCCGCGGCGCATGAGGACGAATCGCGCCTGCTGATGCTTGCCGAAAGTGTCGGGCACATGGGGCACTGGCACTGGGACATCCGCACCGACAAGGTGATGTGGTCCGAACAGGTCTTCGCCATTCACGGCGTCGATCCGGCGACCTTCCCGCACACATTCGCCGCGGCGCTGGAAACGATCCATCCCGACGACCGCGGGCCCGTCGTCGCGGCGGTCGGCGGCGCGGTCCAGAACCGCGCCGCGTTCGAATTCGATTGCCGCATCCAGTGCGAAGATGGCGTGCGTACGATCATCTGCAAAGGCCAGCCCGAATACGATGTGAACGGCGCGGTGACGGGTCTGTTCGGCGTTCTCGCCGATGTGACGGACGCTTTCGCCGCCATTCGCGCCATTCACGATCAGAAAGAGATGCTGGGCCTGGCGGCGCATCTTGCGAATCTCGGCCATTGGATCTGGTCCGAGGATGAGAACCGCCTTTCATTCTGCTCGGAAGAACTCGCGCGTATTCACGATCTTTCTCCCGGCGCGATGGCGCGCTTCGTTCATCCCCAGCAACTTGCCGCGGCGGCGGCGCCTTGCGACCGCGCGCGGTATATCGCCGCCGTTGCGGAAGCGATCGCGGCGCCCCGCGCCTACGAGATCGAGTATCAGATCGAAAGCGGCCAAGGGGTCGTGAAGGATATCCGCGAGATCGGCCAGCCCATCGTCGACGAACACGGCAAGCTGCGGCGTTTCATCGCCACCGTCCAGGATATCAGTGAAACCAAACGGCGCGAAAACGAACTCGCGCGCGCCGAATCGGCGCTGCAGGAATCCAACCGGCAGAAGGACAAGCTGTTTTCCATCATCGCGCACGATCTGCGCAGCCCGTTCAACACCGTGATGGGGTTCGCGGACCTTCTGGCCGGCAGCGCGAAGGACCTGCCGCGCGAGCAAGTTGCCGAATATGCGCGCATCGTGCGCACCGCCGCGGGCGACGTACAGACGTTGCTCGACAATCTTTTGACCTGGGCGTCCATCCAAATTCGAGAGTCCGGTCTTAAGTTCGCGCCGCTCGACCTTGCGGCCGTCTCTGCGCGGAGCATCGAACCGCTCATGCATATGGCCGAGGAGAAGCGCATCTCCATCGGCAGCGATATCGCGCGCCTGCACGCCGCGGGCGACGCGGATTTGATCTGCATCGTCCTGCGCAATCTCGTCTCCAACGCCATCAAGTTCTGCAGGACCGGCGGATCGGTGCGGTTGTCCGCGGCGGCGCTGGACGAGGGACGTTTTGTGATGGTCACCGTCCGCGACGATGGCGTCGGCATGTCGCATGCCGCCAAGGCAGATCTCTTCGCGCTGAAGTGCGGCACGTCCGAGGCCGGGACGTTGGGCGAGAAGGGGACCGGGCTCGGTCTTTATCTCTGCCGCGATATCGTCAACCGTCACGGCGGCGAGATCACCGTCGATTCCGCCGACGGCGGCGGTACGGCCATCCACTTCACCCTGCCGACAGGGAAGTAATCCTTTTTTTAAAGCGGCGCTCCGTTTAAGAAGGCCGAGGTACTGACTAAAAAGTACTGACTAAAGGGGCCTGCATACGGTTGTCCGCGCTCGACGAGACCCACGCATTGGATTGGGAGGATTCCGACCCTGCGTCCGGACGCTGGTGGATCTCCCGCGCGCGGGACGTCACCGAGGGCGCGGCGCGCGATTTCTTCGTCGCCGAGGACGATATGACCGACGCTTTGCTCGGTCTTTTGCGCATCCCGCCGCAAAGTCACTACACCGTCCTTGCCGCGGCCTTCCTCGATCGGTTCGAATCGCGCGCCGCTGCCGCCGCCGCCGTGAAAGAGGGTATCGCGAATGCGCTCGCGCACGGTGACAAGGCGCGGAGTGTGGCGCGCGATTTGCGGACGTGGCGCTTCATCCGCGTCGCCACGATCGCGCGGAAAAATCTTCCTTTTGTGCTTCTGGGCCTCGCGGCCGGCGCCCTGCTGGGATTGGCCGTGGCGCTCTTCTCGGTGTGGACCGGGTTCGTCGGCTGGCCCATCGTCGCCGCCGGCGTCGCGCTCGGCGCCGCGACCGGCTTCCTCATGAAACTCGCCGTCGAGGCCTACCGTGCAAAGGCGGTCGCGGGGCCGTGGGGGCGTTTTGCGATCATCATGCTCAGCGCCATCGCCGGCGCGGGTCTTACCGCCGGCGGCGCGCTCGTCCTATTCTGGCACTGACGCCCTGCCGCGCATCGGCGAGCGGCGCGCCTAGGTGGAGCCCGGGTCGTAGTTGAGGTTTGGGGCCAACCACCGCTCCATGGTCCGCGGGTCCATGCCCTTACGCTTGGCATAGTCTTCCACCTGATCCCGTTCGATCTTGCCCACGCCAAAGTACGCGGCTTGCGGGTGGCCGAAATAAAACCCGCTCACGGCGGCGGCCGGCCACATGGCGAAGCTTTCCGTCAACCGGACGCCGGCGTTCTTCTCGGCATCCAGCAGCGTCCACAGCAGCGCCTTTTCCGTGTGATCCGGGCAGGCCGGATATCCCGGGGCCGGGCGGATGCCGCGGTACTCTTCCGCGATCAGCGCTTCATTGGTGAGAGTCTCGGCGGGGTCGTAGCCCCAGAATTCCTTGCGGACCCGCTGGTGCATGCGCTCGGCGAAGGATTCCGCCAGGCGGTCGGCAAGCGCCTTGAAAAGGATCGCGCTGTAATCGTCCTGATCGCGTTCGAAGGCGGCGACCTTCTCGTCGGTGCCGATGCCGGCCGTCACGGCGAAGGCGCCGATATAGTCGGCGACGCCGGTCTCTTTCGGGGCGATGAAATCGGCCAGCGCCGCATTGGCGCGGTCCGAATTTCCTTCACGCACCATCTGCTGACGCAGCGTGTGGAAGGTGGTCAGCACCGTCTTGCGCGTATCGTCCGTGTAAATCTCGATGTCGTCGCCCACCGCGTTCGCCGGCCAGAAACCGATCACGGCGCGGGCCGTCAGCCACTTCTCGCCGACCAGGCGCTGCAGCATCGCCTGCGCGTCGTTGTACAGCCCGCGCGCCGCTTTTCCGATGGTCGCGTCTTCGAGGATGTTCGGATACTTACCCGCCAGTTCCCAGGTCTGGAAAAACGGCGTCCAGTCGATGGTGCGGGTCAGTTCGGCCAGATCGTAGTCGTCGAACCGCGTCAGGCCCAGTTTGCGCGGGCGTTCGGGGGTGTAGGCGTCCCACGCGATCTTCGTCCGGTTGGCGCGCGCCGCGGCGATGCTTTGGCGCTTCTTGCTCTGCTGCTGACGCGCATGCGCCTCGCGCATCTTCTCGTAATCGGCCTTCACGTCCGCGACGAAGCCGCCGCGCAACTGGTCCGACATCAAGCTGCTCGCGACACCCACCGCGCGCGAGGCGTCCTGCACGTAGACCACGGCGTTCTTGTAGCCGGGCGCGATCTTGACCGCGGTGTGGACCTTGGACGTGGTCGCGCCGCCGATGAGCAGCGGTACGTGGAATCCCTCGCGGTCCATTTCGCGCGAGACATAGGCCATTTCGTCGAGGCTCGGCGTAATCAGGCCCGAAAGCCCGATGATATCGGCCTTCACCTCGCGCGCGGTCTGAAGGATCTTCGCCGCCGGCACCATCACGCCGAGGTCCACGACCTCGTAGTTGTTGCACTGAAGAACGACGCCGACGATGTTCTTGCCGATGTCGTGCACATCGCCCTTCACGGTGGCGAGCAGGATCTTGCCGTTCGTCTGGCGTTCGTCGGCGATCCCGGCGGCGGCTTTTCTGGCTTTCTCTTCTTCGATGAAGGGGATCAGGTAAGCGACCGCCTTCTTCATCACGCGCGCGCTCTTCACCACCTGCGGCAGGAACATCTTGCCGGCGCCGAACAGGTCGCCGACGACGTTCATGCCGTCCATCAGCGGACCTTCGATCACGTCCAGCGGGCGACCGCCTTTTCTCTCGGCTTCCTTGCGCGCTTCCTCGGTGTCCTCGTCGATGAAGTCGGTGATCCCGTTCACCAGCGCATGTGTGAGACGCTTATTCACGTCGTTCCGGCGCCACGACAGGTCCGCGGCGGCTTTCGGTCCGCCGCCGGCCTTGTACTTGTCCGCGATCTCGAGCAGGCGGTCGGTGGCGTCTTGACGCCGATTGAGGATCACATCCTCGCAGCGCTCTTTCAGTTCGGCGGGGATGTCTTCGTACACGGCGAGCTGGCCGGCATTGACGATGCCCATGTCCATGCCCGCCTTGATGGCGTGATACAGGAACACCGAGTGGATCGCTTCGCGCACGGGTTCGTTGCCGCGGAAGGAGAACGACACGTTTGAGACGCCGCCGGACACATGGCAGTGCGGCAGGGTTTCTTTGATGCGCCGCGTGGCTTCAATAAAATCGACCGCGTAATTGTTGTGGTCTTCGATCCCGGTCGCGACCGCGAAGATATTGGGATCGAAAATGATGTCTTCCGGCGGGAAGCCGACCTTCTCGGTCAGCACTTTGTAGGAGCGCGTGCAGATTTCGATCTTGCGCGCCTGCGTGTCGGCTTGGCCCTTTTCGTCGAACGCCATCACCACCACGGCGGCGCCGTAGCGGCGCACTTTCTTGGCTTGCGCGATGAAGGCGTCTTCGCCTTCCTTGAGGCTGATGGAATTGACGATCGGCTTGCCCTGGACGCACTTCAGGCCCGCCTCGATCACGCTCCATTTGGAGCTGTCGATCATGATCGGCACGCGGCTGATGTCCGGTTCGGCGGCGATGAGGTTCAGGAACTTCACCATCGCGGCTTCGGAATCCAACATGGCTTCGTCCATGTTGATGTCGATGATCTGCGCGCCGCTCTCGACCTGCTGGCGCGCGACGTCCAGCGCCGCTTCGAAGTCGCCCGCGAGGATCAGTTTCTTGAATTTCGCCGAGCCCGTGACGTTCGTGCGCTCGCCGACATTGATGAACGTTGCCGTTTGCCCGGAGGCGGCCCCCTCGTCCGCCGTGCTCATGAGGCGATCTTGAACGGCTCGAGACCGGAAAGGCGCATCGCGGGTTCACACCGCGGCAGCACGCGCGGCTTCACGCCTTTGACGGCGCCGGCGACGGCGCGGATGTGGTCCGGCGTCGTGCCGCAGCAGCCGCCGACGATATTCACCAGCCCGTCCTTGGCCCACGCGCCGAGGTGGCCCGCCGTGGTGTGCGGATGCTCGTCATACTCCCCGAAGGCGTTGGGAAGCCCGGCGTTGGGATACGCGCAGATATAGGTGTCGGCGACGCGGCTGACTTCGGCCACATAGGGACGCAGGAGGTCGGCGCCCAGCGCGCAATTGAAGCCGATCGTCAGCGGCTGCGCATGGCGCACGGAATTCCAGAAGGCTTCCGCGGTCTGGCCCGAGAGCAGGCGGCCGGATTGATCGGTGATGGTGCCCGAAATCATGACCGGCACGCGCTCGCCGCGCTCTTCGAACAGTTCATCGATGGCGAACAGCGCGGCCTTGGCGTTCAGGGTGTCGATGATGGTCTCGACCAAAAGCAGGTCGGCGCCGCCGTCGAGAAGGCCGCGCGCCTGTTCGCCGAAGGCGGCCTTCAGTTCGTCGAACGTAATGGCGCGAAAGCCGGGATCGTTCACATCCGGTGAAATGGACGCGGTCTTGTTCGTGGGCCCAAGCGCGCCGGCGACGAAGCGCGGCTTGTCCGGCGTTTTCGCGGTCGCGGCATCGGCGGCTTCGCGCGCCAGTTTCGCGCCCGCGACGTTCAGTTCATAGGCCAGATCCTCCATGCCGTAATCGGCCTGGGCGATGCGTGTTGAGGAAAAGGTGTTGGTCTCGAGGATGTCCGATCCCGCGTCCAGATATTCCGCATGGATTGCGCGGATCAGGTCGGGCTGGGTCAACGAAAGGACGTCGTTGTTGCCTTTGATGTCGCGCGGCCACGCGGCGAAGCGGGTGCCGCGGTAGGCGGCTTCGTCCAATTTGTGGCGCTGGATCATGGTGCCCATCGCACCGTCGAGCACCAAGATGCGGGAGCGCAGCGCTGCGTTCAGCGCCTCCAACCGGTCAGCACGGGTGGCCATACAACAATCCTTGGCTTTCATCCTCCGGGCCTGCAGGGCCCCATGCCTTGCGGTGTCCGGTGTATGAAATATCGTGACTACTTAATGAAAACGGCTTGGCAAAGCAAACCGGCGCGGCGGGGTCCGGGGCGCGTAAAACCCCGTTGCGACTCGGGGTCCCCCCGACCGGCGAAAATTGCCCCAAGTTAACGAATAAAACCTTGACGGCGGCGAATTGGTTTCGACTCATTGCCAATTGAAATTGAGAAAATGTAATAAAAACAATAGCGTATGAGGTGGTTGTTTCTGAGTTTTGTCTAGTCTGCTCTTGTTTTTCGGGTGGTTTTCTATTAAGAATTCACGGTACGCAGAAGTGCGTTGAAATCCTTTTCATCGGCCAGAAGGGGCGATGAATGACTGAAGTGGTCACATCCTATGCTGCCTCTCCGCAGCTCAACCTGTTAGCCCAGCGGCAACAGGGTTTTGGCGCTTCTGCGCCTACCGTCATTCAGCCCGACGCGCCGACCGCGGAGTCAAATGCTCTGCAAAGCACGCTGGCGGCGTCCGATAAGGCGGACGACAAGTCCTTCGCCTCCGAGCTTCCGTCCCGCGATACATCGTCCGGCGCCAACAACGGCAGCGGTCCGTCGCGCCCGCGCGTCGAGATCAAACAATTCGACGTTGGTTTGTCGGCCGCGGAAGTGGTCGGTACGCAGGATGTCCTCCAGCGCTTCGACGCCAACGGCGATGGCCGTGTCGATACGCTTGAAGCCGATAAAGCCGCCCTGGTTCGCCAGAAGGTCTTCACGTTCGCCGGCCTTGCCGCCGCGCCCCATGGCGCACCGCAGATCCCGGCGGGGCCCGCGCTCACCGAAGATGAAGCGCCCGCGCTCGCCCGCGAAACCGGCGCCGCCATCGCTTCATTGTCCAGCTTCGACGAAGCGGGCCTGCCGAAGAAGTTCTCGGCGTCCATCGTCCAGGATCCGGGCGCCAAGAAGTTCTTCGCTGAAGTCGCCGAGCAGGGCGCCCCTGCCGGTGTCGCCGATGCGCCGAAGAAATATTACGGCCAAGGCGCGGAAGTCGTGGTCGCCGGCCAGGCGAACAACGGCACAAATCCGCCAGTGAAATACGCCGACCGCGCGCCGGTCAAGGACCAGGTTTTGAGCGAAGAAGGCACGGGCGAAGTAAAATACTATGACCGCGTCGCGCAGGCCGAGGGCGGTGACGCCGGAGCCGAGTCCGAGGCCTTCGGAAAATACTCGGAGAAGGCTGAAGAAATCGCGGCCGCCTACGCCGCGCTGCAGAGCGATGCGCCGGTCGAAACGCCGGCGGTGACCATCGTTACCGCCTAAACGGAGCCCTTGGGGTGCTGGAGAGCCGGACGGACGCGTCCGGCTTTTTTTATGAGCGATAGCGGCCTTCGCCGAAGATCCACGCCTGCCACGATTTTGGGAAAATCCGGTAGAACGCGATCGTCGGATGCCACTCTCCGTTTGGCGAATGACGCCGCTTCCAAGCGGTCTGAACCGCCACGACGAAACTCAAGGTCCACAACGCCAGGAGGGGGGCGAGCCACGCGAAGCGCACCCAGGGCTCCGCTTCGTACGAAAGCGATAAGCCCACGGCGCCATAGAAAAGCGTGAATACCACCCACTTGTTCATGCGACATTGTAGCAAAGGGACATACTTTGGATTAAGGCGAATCTTGTTTTTCGGGTCGGCCGGGGCTTTCAAAGCGCCCAAATAGCCGGAAAATAAACACACGCGCCTACTCATTCCGTTCGGCCCGTCCTATATCAGGGGCCCTATAAACACCCCGGACCCGCCCTTTGCGTCATCTCTCCACACCCCCCGAGGAATCCGCCCGCAAACGCAGCGATTGGCAGGTCCTGCGTTCACTGCTGCCGTTCCTGTGGCCGCCGCGCGGCGTGGACGGCGCGGGCGACATCAAGACCCGGGTCGTCGTCGCGCTGATCTTCATTGTCCTTGCGAAAGTCGCCACGGTCCTCGCGCCGATCTATATGCAGCGTTCGGTCGATGCGCTTGCGCCGTCCGGCGTCTCCGCCGGCATCGCCGTGCCGCTGGCTCTCATCCTTGCCTATGGCGTTGCGCGCTTTCTCGGCCTCGCCTTCGCCCAGTTCCGCGACGCGATCTTCGCCAAGGTCGGCGTGCGCGCCGTGCGGCGCTCCTCGGCCGTCGTGCTCGAACATCTGCACCGGCTCTCCTTGCGCTTCCATCTCGACCGCAAGACCGGCGGCCTCTCGCGCATCATCGAGCGCGGCCGCAACGCCATCGAGAGCCTGCTTTCGATCTCGCTTTTCAATCTTTTCCCGACGCTGCTCGAGGTCGTGCTCGTTTTCGCGATCCTGTGGAAAGCCTTCAGCATCTGGTTCGGCGTGGTCGCGCTGGCCTGCGTCATCGTCTATGGGGTCTTCACGGGAGCGACCACGGAATGGCGCCTCAAGTTCAGGCGCGAAAGCAACGCTCTCGACACCAAGGCCAATACGCGCGCGATCGACAGCCTGCTCAACTATGAGACCGTGAAAGCCTTCGGCAACGAGAAGCTGGAGGTCGAGGAGTACGACCGGGTCATGGGCGACTATGAGCGTGTCGCCGTGCGTACGCAGTCCTCGCTTGCATTGATGAACGTCGGTCAGGCTTTCATCATATCGGTCGGCCTCGCGGCCCTGATGTACATGGCCGCCGAGGGGCGCGCGGCCGGCACGATGACCGTGGGCGATTTCACCCTCGTGAACCTTTACATGCTCCAGCTCGCCGCGCCGCTGAATTTCTTCGGCTTCGTCTACCGCAACATCAAGCAGTCGCTCGTCGATCTCGAGAAGATGTTCGACCTCATGGAGGTCACGCCGGAGATCAAGGATAAACCGGGCGCCGCGCCGCTGAATGTCGCCGGCGGCGAAATCCGTTTCGAGAACGTCACCTTCGCCTACGATCCGCGCCGGCCGATTCTCAAAGACGTGTCCTTCACCGTGCCGCCGGGCAAGATGGTCGCCATCGTCGGCACGACCGGCTCGGGGAAATCCACGCTCGCGCGCCTTCTGTTCCGCTATTACGACATCGGCGGGGGCGCCATTCGTATCGACGGTCAGGATATCCGCGACGTGACCCAGGACAGCGTGCGCGCCGCGCTCGGCGTCGTGCCGCAGGACACGGTGCTGTTCAACAGCACCATCCGCTACAACCTTTCCTACGCGAAGCCCGAGGCATCCGACGCCGATATCGGCCGCGCGGCCGAACTTGCGCATATTCATCGCTTCATTGCGTCGCTGCCGGATGGATACCAGACCCTGGTCGGCGAGCGCGGCCTGAAGCTTTCGGGCGGCGAGAAGCAGCGCGTGGCCATCGCCCGCGTGATCCTCAAGAACGCCCCCATCCTCATTTTCGACGAGGCCACCTCGGCGCTCGACACGCATACCGAAAAAGAGATTCAAGCAAACTTGCGCGAAGTCAGTACAGGTCGTACCACCCTCGTCATCGCGCACCGCCTTTCCACCATTGTCGACGCGGACCAGATCCTGGTCCTCGAAAACGGCGAGATTGTCGAGCGCGGTAATCATGAACGGCTCTTGGCCCTGGGCGGCGCCTACGCGGCCGCCTGGACGAAGCAGCAGAAGTTGTCGATTGCGGAAGAAGCGGAGCCTACAGTTGCCAAGTAATGCGAAAACAGCCGTGTCCATCTACGCCGCCCGCGCTGCGGACCGGAATCCGCGCGCTATGCAAGGCGCTCTGGAATTGGGCGGTCTTATCGCCAAGCGCTTCAACCTGGAGGCCCACACCGTCGCGGCGCCCGAAGCCGTGCTTGACGGGGGCTGGGAAGCCCAGCTCAAGGCCGCGACACCCAAACTCACGCGGCTTGCCGCGCACCTCGACAATATCTTCGCACGGGGCGGCAAGGGGCTGCTGATCCACGGCAGATGCGCGGCCAGCATCGCGACGCTGCCGGTTCTCGCCAAGCATCATCCCGACGCGGTTCTCGTATGGTTCGACGCGCACGGCGACATCAATACGCCGGCCGATCAGAACTTCAACGCGTTCGCCTATCTCGGCGGCATGGTGATCACGGGGGCCTGCGGTCACTGGGATACGGGGCTTGGCGCAGGTCTCGATTTCTCCCAGGTCGTGCTCGCCGGCTGCCGCGATCTCGATCCGCCCGAGGTCGATAAGATCCGCTCCGGGCAGATCACCCTCGTCGAAAGCGGGAATGGCTTCGCGCAGCGCCTGCTCGAGGCGATCGGCGGACGCCCGGTCTATGTGCATCTCGATTGCGATGTGATGTCCGCAGGTCTCGTCCCGACCGAGTATCAGGTGCCCGATGGCATCGACTTCGCGGCGCTCAAGGCCGTCTTCGAGGCGCTCAGTCAGCTCCGCGTCGTCGGCTTGGAGGTCGCTGAATACGAAGGCGTGTGGCCGGACGGCCGGTCGGGCGACGTGAACGCGCTGCTCGATGCCATCACGCCGCTGGTGCGCGCCGTCGCCGCCTAATACCCGAGATACTCCACGCCGCCGCTGACGCCCTTCTGCTTGTAGATGTCGTGGCATTTCCGGCAGCTGATCTGATCCGTGTACCAGATGACCTGGTTCACCGAGTTGTGCTTGGACGCCTCGATGGCCATGGCGACGGCGGCCTCGAACTCCTGCATGTAACGCGTGTATCCGGCCCAATCGTCCCAGAGGTGCGGCTGCGACGTGCCGCCCGGCGCGTGATTTTCAAAGCTCGGAAGCACCATGCGGGCGGTGATCAACACCGTCTCGAGATGCGAGCGCAGATTGTCCGCGGGGCCGCCGAAGGCGATGATCCCCGCCATGGCGTTGAACTGCGCTTCCAGGGTTTTCATGATCCCCTTGCGGTAGGCGATCGCCTCTTGATCGAGGGCGGCTTCGCGCGCCTGCGCGGGCGCCGCCATCAAAACGAGACTTGCGAGGCCTGCGCGCCAGAACGGTGTGTGTTTCATGGACGTGACTCCGCGCTCGCCTGTTCGCCTGTGCCGCGCTTATTTTGCAAGGTGCGGCGATGTTTCGCGTCCTCGAAGCCATGCAGGCCCAGATGCCATTGCAGCGCGACGACGAAACCTTTCACCGGCTGCAGGAGGCCGAGCGCGCCGAACAGCACGAGCGGCATCCACAGCGCGAAATGGACCCAGTAGGGCGGGGTATAGGTCAGCTCGACGATCAGGACGCCGGCGAACACGAGTTTGGCGATCAGGAAAATCACGAGGTAGGCGGGATAGTCGTCCGCCTGATGGTGATGGAGTTCCTCGCGGCAGGTCTCGCAGCGGTCCAGCACCTTGAGAAACGAGCCGAACATGCGGCCTTCGCCGCACGCCGGGCACTTCATCGAAAGCCCGCGGCCCAGCGCTCTCACCAGCGAAACAGAACGCGCTTCCCGTACCATCGCCTGTGTCTCCTTGACCTCAGTCATGATCCATACAATAAGGTTCTTGTATCCAAACAATCAAAGACAAAGGGTCAAATTGTATGGATTGGGTCCCTGCATTATCCGAGTGGTCCGGCCCGGTTTTTACACGGATTGTCGATGCCCTTGCAGCGGATATTGCGGGAGGCAGACTTGTGCGCGGCCAGCGTCTGCCGACGCACCGTTCGCTGGCGAAGGCGCTTGGCGTCGATCTCACCACCGTGACTCGCGCCTACGGTGAAGCCCGCCGCCGCGGGCTCGTCGGCGCGCGCGTGGGGCAGGGCACCTTTGTGTCCGAGACGACCGCGCGCAACACACACGCGCCGGCCGTTACAAAGATCGATCTTTCGATGAACATTCCGCCGCAACCGGTGGAAGCCAATCTCGATCTCAGGATCGCGCACGGCCTGAAGGCGATTCAGGACGATTACGGGTTCAGCGCGTTTCTCAACTATCAACGCGCGGGCGGCGCCCCGGCCGATACGGCGGCCGCCGTGAAGTGGCTGCGCAAGCGCGTGCCGCAAGCCGACACGGCGCGGCTTGTGATCGCGCCCGGCAATCAGTCGATCGTTTTCAATGCCCTGCTCGCGCTCGCCTCGCGCGGCGATACCGTCGTGACCGAGGCTTTGACGTTTCCCGGAATCAAGGCCGCCGCCGCGCAGCTTGGACTGCGCCTTGTCGGCGTGCCGATGGATGGCGAAGGGGTCATGCCGGAAAGCCTCGCCAAGGCTTGCAAGGCGCATAAGCCGAAAATCGTCTATCTCACGCCGACCCAGCACAATCCCACCACCGCGACCATGGGCGCGGCGCGGCGCGCGGCGGTGGCGGACGTCATTCGCCGCAGCGGCGCAATTCTCATCGAGGATGACGCCTATGGCGCGCTCGAGCCGGGCATCGTGCCGATTGCGGCGCTGATCCCCGAGCGCGCTTATCTTGCGGTTGGACTTGCGAAGTGCATCGCGCCGGCCTTGCGTGTTTCATACGCGCTGGTGCCCGATGAGGCGGCGGCGGCCGCGATGCGCGGCGCGCTTCAAGCCACGGTGCTGATGCCGCCGCCGCTCATGGTGGCGCTCGCCACGCAGTGGCTGCAAAGCGGCGTCGCCGACAAGATCATCCAGGCGATCCGCGCGGAGTCCCGCGGCCGCCAGGCCCTCGCGGCGCGGATCTTGAAGGGCATCCCCTATGCATCGCAGCCGCACGCCCATCACATCTGGCTGCCGATGCCGGCGCCTGTTTACGGCGCGCTGCATCGCGGACTTGCGGTCGTCAGCGACGAGGTTTTTGCGGTGGGCGCCGCGCCGAGCGGCGTGCGCGTATGCCTCGGCGCGGCGCGCAGCCGCGACGAACTCGCGCAGGCGCTCGAATTCCTCGCCGAAACGGCGAGGAATTCGAACCGGCCCATGCCGGTGGTGTGACCCTAAAACAGACGGAAGATCGACTGTTCGGAACGCTGCGCGATGGACAGCGAAATCGTGCCGAGCTGCTGGCGCGTTTGCAGCGACAAGAGGTTGGCGGACTCTTCGTTGAGATCGGCGTTCACCAGCAGCGCCGCGCCGGAGGCCAGCGCGCTGATCATGCTTTGCGTGAAATCCATGCGCAGTTCCAGCAACGACGCGTTGTTGCCGAAACTCTGCGCACTGTTGCGTATGGTCGTCAGCGCCGAATCGAGACCCCGAATGGCCGCATTGATGGCGGTGACCGCCGCGGTGCCCGTCTGCCCCCAAACCGTCGTATCGCCGGCGGTGCCGGTCGCCACGGCCGCGTCATGAAGGATCTTTTGGTATTCGGAATCGGCCAGGCCGCTGATCACGACTTGATTGAGCGCCGAAGCTTCCGTCCGCTCGTTGAGGTTGATGGTGAGATCGTCGCCGCCGCCGGTAAAGGCCGCGGTACTGCTCTTGAGAAGATTGACGCCGTCGAAGCTCGCGTCTTCGGCGAGATTGTCGACCTGGCTGCGCAGTTCGTTGAACTGGCTGGCCAGCGCCTTGCGTGAGTCTTCGTCCGTCGCCGAGATCGCCGACTGCGCCAGCGCCTTCATCTGCGAGACCAGGCTTTCGATCGACTCCAGGGCCTTTACGGCCGTTGTGACGATCCCGACCCCGTTGGCGATGGTGCTTTTGATGGTGGTGAGATCGGCGGCGCGGTCGTTCAGATTGCGCGCGGTGAAGAACGCCACCGCGTCATCGATCGCGCTGTTGACCCTTCGGCCGGTGGCGAGACGTGTTTGTGTAACGTCGATCAGCGACTGCGTGCGCTGTAACGACGAAATATTGGTGCGTGTTGCAGAACCAACTGCGATGTCGCTCATGCGATTCCCCTTCGAAGTCCCCCCATCACGGAGGTGCTCGATCCTCCTTCTCGGAGGTTGGAACCGCGTTCTGCGGCACGTGCTACTTAGGCGCGTATCTTATTGACTTTTTCCGTGGCGTGCGAGCATTCGTTAATATTTCGTTAATGTATTGATTTTTATGACATTAATGAGGCTTTTAGGACACACGTTGCAGAGTCTATCCACTCTTTTTTAACAATTTTCAGGTATCGGAACGGGTCGGTGTGTGCGTGCCTGACGCGCATTGCGGACGAAAAACAAACGCACAGCGCGCGGCCGTGGATGCAAGGAAAATCGTTGCGGGTCGCGGCGAACCCGGCCGGCGGGTGGGCAATCCCACCGGCTGCGATAGGCCGCTCACACGCCCCAACCCCTTGGTATCGAAGGCTTCCGGAGTCGTCGGAACGCCCGATTCTTCAGGGCTGTCCCCACACTTTATTAACGTTCCTTGTCTTAGGGTGCACGGTGGTGGATCGGGCCCCGCGATGCCGCGGGCCCGCCCTCATAAATAAATGCGCCCGGTATCAGCCGGCACGGGGACAGGGAACGATGGCTCAGGATCGTCACGAAGAAGGCGCGGTGGACTCGGGCGCGCCGATCTATGTTGAGAACAAGCCGTCGCGCGCCGCGCGCATCAAGAAGCCGCCCTTCGGATTGAAGGCGCCGCAAAGCGTCGCGGGTGTTTCCGTCACCCCTGAGATTTCGTCCGAGATCGATGTCGCGGCGGCCGCGCCCGTCCTGGCGTCGCCGAGCTGGTGGCATGAAGCGGGCAAGTCCGTGCTGTCCGGCGCCGTCATCTCCGGCGCGTGGGCCGCGGTGTTCGCGATTTACATCACCGCCGCCGTCGGCTGGGGGCAGCTGTTCACCCTTCTGCCCGACCAGTTCGGCAGCCTCACCGCCACGTTCGTCCTTCCGCTGGCCTTCCTTTGGGTGATCATCGCCTACCTCGACCGCGGCCGTGAACTGCGCCGCGAGAGCGCCGCGCTGCGCGCGCACCTCGCGCAGCTCACCTATCCGTCCGCCGAAGGCGAGGCGCGCGTCAACGCCATCTCCGAGTCCCTGCGCGCGCAGGCCAACGCGCTTGTTAGCGCCAGCGAGACGGCCGTGCGCCAGATGCAGAAGCTGCAATCGGGCTTCCTGCGCGACACTGAAAAGCTCGCGACGGTCACCGGCACCTTGGAGGCCGGCGCGACCTCGGCCGCCGCGGCCGTCACCGAGCAGGTCACGAAGCTCCAGGCCGTGATCGATTCCGCCGCCGACGTGAACCTCAAGATCGAAGACGGCCTGCGCCGTCAGCACGAGTTCATCCGCTCGGCCAGCCAGAAGACCCTCGCCGAAGTGCACAGCATGGGACAGACCCTCGCCGGCCAGGTGAACAGCTTGTCCACCGCCACCGAGCGCGCCCGCGGCCAGAGTGCCGCCATCGCCCAGCAACTCAACGAGCAGGAAAAGTCCCTGGCGAAGGCCGGCGAAGCGGCGAAGCACTATGCCGACGAGATGGGCAAGGCCGTCGCGGCCAACGCCGAGCAGGTCGAGGAAGCCGCCAAGCGCGCCGAAGTCGTGGTCGGTGAAATCGCCGACGCCCTGACCAGCAAGGCCGGCGGCCTCGAACACTTGTTCGACCGTCAGCGCAGCGAACTCGCCGCCGCGGGCGACCGCATCGAAGACCAGGCCACCAAGGTCAACATGCGCCTCGGCCAACAGACCGCGAACCTCGATCAGGTCATGGAACGCGTGCTCAGCCGCGTGAAGATCGTCGAAGAAGCGCTGGCGATCCAGACCAAGGAACTCAGCGCCGCCTCCGACGGCGCGGTCGCCAAGCTGCGCACCGTTGAAAGCATGGTCAAGAAACAGGCCGACACGGTGGGCGAGGCGGCCGACCGCGTCGAAAACCGTCTCCAGGCCTCCGCCGACGAATTCAATGTGCGCTCGCGCATCGTTACCGAAAAGTTCGAACGCGCGACCGCGGACCTCGAAAAAGCGTCGACCGTCGCCATCGGCCGCGCCGAGGCCATGGGCCAGATTTCCGATACCGTCATCCAGAAGATCGACACGGTGGGCGCGCGCGTGCGTGAACACGCCGAGCAGCTTGCGAACTCCGCGACCCGCGCGTCCGTGCAGGCCGACAATATCCGCGACACCTTGCGCCGCCAGAACGATGAAGTGGAAATGGCGGCCAATACGCTGACCACCCACGTCAAGCTCAGCGAAACCGCGCTCGCCCAGCAGGCGCGCCAGATGGGCTCGACCTCCGAGCAGGTCCTGTCGCACGTCCGTTCGATGTCGGACGTTCTCAGTCAAAATTCCTCGGAACTCATGCAGCTTTCGGCGCGTGTGACGAAGGAACTGGAATCCATCCGCGAGTCCCTCGAGGTCACCTCGCAGAAAGTCTCCGACACCGTGTCTCACTCGGTCGCCAAAACCAAGGACGTCAGCCGCGAAATCGGCTCGGAAGTCTCGGCCCTGTCGTCGGTCGCAAGCAACGTTTCGAAGGACCTGCAGTCGGTCCTCAATCAGCTGGACACCGTGAAGGATTCCTTGCGCTCCGCGTCCGATGTGGCGTCGGCGCGCATGAAGAACGCCTCGGAAGACTTCAACGATCATGTCTCGTCCATCGACAAGGCGGCGTCGCGCGCGACCGACGTCATGGCGATGGTCGGCGACGGCCTGCGCCAGCGCGCGGCCAATATCGATTCCACCGCCGACGACGCCCAGGTGCGCCTCAACGGCTTCCGCGACGCCCTGCAGAAGCTCATGCTCGATTTCGAGGACGCCACCAATCGCGGCGCCGCCCAGGTCGCGGTCGCCGGCGACAAGATGCGCCAGTCCTTGGGTGAGTTCGCCGACACGTCGGAAAAGATCGCCGGCGGCACGCGCGCCACGGGCGAGGCGTTCCGTCAGCAGCTTCTCACCCTTGGAAAATCGGCCGACGAAGCCGTCAACCGCGTCGAGGTCGTTCTCAAGACCTTGCGCAAGCACGCCGACAGCCTCGTGGAAGCCTCGAACGGCATTACCGAGCAGACCGGCAAGGCCGGCCAGGTCTTCGCCCGCCAGGTCGACCAGCTCATGGTCTCGGCCACCAAGGCCGCCGACACCGCCAAACAGCTCGAGGACGTCCACGACCGCGCCCATACCGGCAAGTTCCTCGAGAACACCACTTACGTCATCGAGCAGCTTCACTCCATCGCCGTGGATATCGCACGCATCTTCCAGCCGAGCGTCGAGGAAGAACTGTGGAAGCGCTACTACAAGGGCGACCAGGCGGTGTTCCTGCGCCACATCACCAAGACCCTCAGCCGCCAGAAGTTCGAGGCGATCCAGCAGAAGTACAAGACCGACGAGAAGTTCCGCGCGTACGTCATGCGCTATCTCAAGGAGTACTCGGCCCTGGTCAAACACGCCCGCGCCACCGACCGCGCGGAAGTGCTCACCACGACCTTCTCCACCTCCGACATGGGCAAGCTCTACATGCTGCTCAACAAGGCGATGGACGCGGCGGCCGCGCCCGATCAGGGTCACGAGCCGTAATCTTATCGGGACGGATGACGCGGCGCGGGCGGGTTACAGCCAGCCCGACTTCTTGAAGCGCCAGTACAGGAACGCGCAGGCGCCCGCGATGGTGAACAGCGCCATGGGATAGCCGTAGTACCATTCGAGTTCGGGCATGTGCCTGAAGTTCATGCCCCAAAGGCCCGCGAAGGCGGTCGGCACGGCGAACATGCCGGCCCAGGCCGCCAGGCGCTTCGTCACTTCGTTGTCCTCGATCGTCACCATGGCCAGGTTCGCCTGCAGCGCCGCCGAGATCGTGTCGCGCAGGCTGTCCAGCGACGTGTTGAGGCGCGTCAGGTGATCGTACACGTCGCGGAAATAGTCCTGCGTGTTGTAGCAGACCAGGGGAACGCGCCCGCCGTACAGCTTGCCGCTCGCTTCCATCAGCGGGAACACGGCGTGTTTCATCACCATCACCTTCTGCTTCAGGGCGTAAAGGCGCTCGGTATTCTGGCGCGCTAGTCCCTTGGCGAAGATGGCCTCCTCGATGGTTTCAAGTTCCGTCTCGAGGATGTCTATGATCGGAAAGTAGCGGTCGACCACCGCGTCCATCAGGGCGTACAGCACGAAGCCCGAGCCGTGTTTCAGAAGGTGCGGTTCGCGCTCGGCGCGGTCGCGGATGCCCACGAAGCTTCTTTGACTGCGGTTGCGCACGGAAAGCACGTAATTGTTGCCGACGAAAACCGCCACTTCCCCGACATTGAGCTCTTTGTCGATCTCTTCCACCAGGTGGAACACCGCGAAGATGGAATCGCCGTACTCCTCGATTTTCGGGCGCTGGTGACCGTTGCGGGCGTCCTCGACCGCGAGTTCGTGCAAACCGAATTCGGCGCGCATTTCTTCCAGCTCTTCATTGGTCGCGTCTTTCAAGGCGACCCAGACGAAGGCGTCGGGAATGGCGAGATACTTGCTGATATCCTGGACCGGGATCTCCGCCAGCTTCTTGCCGTCTTTATAAGCGATGCAATTGATGAGCATGGGCGAAGATTACGTCCGTTTACGGACGCGGTCTATCCGCCATGATTGGCGGCGATGCCGATCAGCGCCGCCTCCAGCTTGCGGCAGAAGGCGTCGATCTGGAACAGCGGCTGCGATGTGAGATTGATCGCGAGCCGATCCCTTGCCGCGGCCAGCGCCGCCGGATTGCGCGCCAGCGTCACGGCCCGCTCCTCGAATTCCAGCGCCGTGCGGCAGGCCATCTCCGGCATGTCCAGCGCCTTGAGGAAGGACGTCGCGATCCGCGACGCGAAGCGCGGCCCTGTAACGGTGAGCAGCGGAAGGCCCGCCCACAACGCATCCAGCGCCGTGGTCGACGCGTTGAGCCCGAGTGTGTCGAGAAACAGGCCGGCGTGACGATGGCGCGCGAGGTGCGCCGCCTTGTCCGGCAGGCGGGCGGCAAAAACGAGCCGGTCGCCTTTGATGCCGCGCGCCTCGGCTTCCTTGCGCAGGTTTTCCGCCAGGCTTCTGCTCTGTGTCACCGAGAGCCAAAGCACGCTGTCCGGAACCCGGCGCAGGATGCGCATCCACACATCGAATGTCGGCGTATCGATCTTTTCCGGATTGTTGAACGCGCAGAACACAAAACCGCTTTCCGGCAAGCCGGCCTCGGCGCGCGAGAGATCCGGGCCGATCGGATGCGGCGAGGCGGGGTGATACGTTCCCGCGAGGCGTACGGTCTTCGCGCGATAAAGGGCTTCTTCTCCGGCGGGGACCACGGTCTCGTCCGCCAGGACATAGTCGATGCCGTCGATCTCGCAGCTGCCGGCGTGACCCAGCCAATACACCTGGATCGGGGCCGGGCGCCGCGCGACGACCGGCATCAGGAATGTCGTCATATAGCCGTCGAGATAAACGAGAACGTCGAGGTTCTCGCGTGCGATCGCCCGCAGCATGGCGGCCGGCTCGCGCGCGACGTGGAAGCGCTCGGCGCCCGCCTTGATCTGGTCGGTATAAGGATTGGCGTCGCCCGCCGGGCAGTAAAAGACGTGGACCTCGACTTTGGCGCGGTCGTGCGCGGCAAAAAGCGCGGCGGTGACGTGGCCGATGGGGTGGTCCCTGAAATTGTTGGAAAGATATCCGATGCGCAGGCGCGCCGTCGATTTCGGCTGGGCCGCGGCCAGCGGGCCGAAACCTTCGGCGAGGGCCGCGATCTGTGTCTTGAGGGCGGTCGTGACGGACGTCTCGACCGACGGCGTCAGCGGCCGCATGATCGCCTGATAGGCGATCATGGCCAGGTTGTTATGGTGGATCGTGCGCAGATCGATGGCCTTCAGGGCGCGGATCAGGAAACGCTCATGGCGCTCGGCATCGCCGAGCCGGCCTTCGAAACCGTCCATGGCCAAAAGGCGCGTCAGCGCCAGGATCGCCAGCGGATATTGGTGCAGCACCGCTTCGTAGTTCTCGCGGGCCTCGTCCCACGCGCGCAGTTCGTCGGCGTTGGACGCAAGCTTCAGCAGTAATTCCATCGCCGCGATGGCGTCCCGCACTTTGGCGTTGGCTTCCGCATGATCCGGGTCGATGCCCAGGATGCCCTGGTAGACCGCCGTTGCATCGGCGGGGCGGTCGAGCTCCATCAGCGTTTCCGCCAGGACCCGCAAAAGCTCGATGTTCCGCTGTTCCCGCGGCACGGCGGGGCCGATCAGTTCAAGCGCCTGCGGGGCCTGGTCCCGCGCCAGCATGTCCCGCGCGGTTTTGATGAGTTCGGTCGTATCCATGGGCCCGTTATATCGCCGCCGCCGGATCGGTCAAACGATGCCGTCCATGGGGCCGCCGCACATCGCCCTGCCTGACGCGAGGGGCCGGGGTTCGAAGTCGAGCTGATGCGGCAAAATCGGCGGCGCGGGGATCGCCTCGACCCTCATTCGCGCGCGGTGCGCTCCGGGCGGGGCGCGGTCTCATCCGCTGCGACGGGCTTGTCCGGGTGGATCACGTAAGCGCGGGCGAACTGCACGTCGATCGAGGCGGAGAGGGCGGTATTCTGCCCTTTTTCGTCCGGATAACCGTCGGCGAGTTTCGCGAACAGGCGCCACAGGGACGGCGAGGAAAGCTGTCCGTAATTCGTGTGGTGCGTCGACCAGCCGGAATTCATCTGCAGATACCAGGCCCAGGCGTCCGCATAGCCGCCGATATAACCCTGGGCGTAATCGCCGGTCAGCTTCAGCTGGAAGCGCGCGCCCTTCATCACATGCACGCCGGTGGAATCGAATGCGATGGTCAGCGGCAGGCGCAAATCGGCGGTTTCGGTGGTCAGCGTGCCGTCGGCGATCTTGCCTTTGAATCTCGTGATGAACTCCTTGCCGAAGCGCGCGTCGACGCGCTGCGTGCCGCCCGGCAGGAAGTTGTTGCCCGTCGCGTCGGCCAGAAGATTGTCGAGGCCGCGATAGGTCGTCACCGTCACGTCCGGATCGTTCACCAGGTCGTCCACGTCGGTGATCTCGATCAGCACGCGGTTGAAGTTGTTGCGGCGCGCGGCGTTGCCTTCGAAGAACGTCATGTAAGGCTGCGCGTTGTTGTAACCCGCGATGCAGCCGATGGCGCGATAAAGCTGGTTGTCGATGCCTTTTTCGCCGTCGGGGCTCACAAAATCGTTGGGGCCGACTTTGCCGTCGAGGTTCATGCCCTTGCTGACCTTGCCTTCGACCTGCCGGTATTCATACGGCTCCGGCGTCAGGGTCGGATGCCATGTCTCGCCTTCCCACTTCAGTTGGGTGTCGATGACCGAACGCTGCACGCCGTCTTCCGGGTACAGGATCTTGAACTGCTCGCGTTCGCCGTCGTTCACGCCGTGCGGGCATTCCTGCTTGGCGCCGGGGGTACGGTGGATCGACCACTCGCGCAGGGTCATCACGTAGCCGATCGTACGGTTGGTGACGCCGGTTTTGGCTTGTTCCGCGGCGACGGAGTCTCCGGCGCCAAGGGCGCCGAAGGCGAGCGCGGCAAGCGCGGCGCCGCATTGATATTTCATGGCCTTCTCCGCGAGATCGTATGAGGCCGCCAGTCTATCAAGCCCTTGGTCGAGTTGCCCTAAAATGTTTTTTAGCGCTGCCAAACAATAGCCGGTTCAACGGGTTACATCCCTATTTGCCGTAGGCGTTCGCGCCCGGGACCTCTATGCTTGCCGCTGGTCTGAACCGGGGAACGAAGCCATGAAGCCTTTCGGGTACGTCGCGTTTGCGGCAGCTGTGCTGGCATCCGGCGGCCTGCTGTCCGGCGGTCTGCTGTCCGATGGTCTGGTGTCGGCGGCTCACGCGCAGGCGGAACGTTACCGTCCGCCCGTCGCCGACCTCGAGGCTTATTCGCCCGAACCGCTGCCGCCCGGTTTTTCCGTTCAGCACACCGACGTCGACGGCCCGGTGTTCGTCGATCAGAACGGCATGACCCTCTACACATGGCCGCTCAATAATTTGCGCAACGGGAACGCCGGCGATCGCAAGAATGAACCGTCCTCGTGCACCAACGAGAAGCGCACGGTGACCACGGGCCTCATGAGCCCGTACCCGGGCGGCCTGTTGCTGCCCGATCTCGATACGCGTCCGACGTGCCAGGAAGCGTGGCCGCCGGTGTATGCCGCCGCCGATGCGAAGCCGGTCGGCAAGTGGAAGGTCGTCCAGAACGCCGACGGCAAGACCCAGTGGACCTACGAAGGCATGCCTGTTTACCGCTCGGCGCTCGATCATAAACCGGGCGATGTCGTCGGCTCCTCGCGCCGCTGGAACCGCGGCGATTCGGGTTCGCACCGCGAGATCATCGGCCCGTCTCCGGATGCGCCGCCGGCCTTTGTCGTGCGCACCGTCGCGACGGGCCGCATTCTGTCCACCGACATCGGTTTCTCGGTCTACACATGGGACGGCGACGCGGCGAACAAATCGAACTGCAAGGGCGAGTGCCTGAAGATCTGGCGTCCGGTCGCCGCGCCGCAGACCGCGCAGGCGCGCGGCGAGTGGGGCATCATCGAGCGTTCGCCCGGCATCAAGCAGTGGACCTTCCGCGGCAAGCCGCTTTACACGCGCATTGCCGAAACGCGCTTCCGCAGCCTCGAGGGCGCCGACATTGCCGGTTGGCGCAACGTCTACACCCAAGTCGATCCGAAGGCGCCGGCGGACTTCACCGTGCAGGATACGCGCGTGGGCGAGGTCGTCGCCGACAAGACCGGAAAGACGGTCTATCAGCACCGTTGCGGCGACGACGCCCAGGATCAGCTCGGCTGCGATCACCCGTCGCAGACGCAAGCCTATCGCATGGCCGTGTGCGGCCGCGGCGACGCGGACATCTGTCTCAAGACATTCCCCTACGTGATCGCGGCCCCCGGCGTGAAATCCGGCAGCCGCATCTGGGGCACGATGTGGATCGACCCGAAAAGCGGACACGCGGCGGCGGCGGATGCGCCGGGCGCCCTGCATGTGTGGACCTACCGCGAGCGCCCCGTTTACACGCACGGCCTCGACAAGGCGCCGGGCGAGATCAACGGCGACGGCTGGGGCGAATTCAACGGCAAGCGCAACGGCTATAAAGGCTTCTTCCTGCGCGACGATTTCCTGAATAACGCGGGATAGGTCTTTTTGTCGGCGGAAAATTGCCGCGCGTGCACACGCCGGGGTTACATTTGGGCCTCGAGATGCGGCGACGCGCGCCGATTTGAGCGCTCGCGCCCGTTTCGCCATTCCAAAAGCCGCCTTGCGCGACTACCCTCGGGACCATGCGAACCGGGGAGGGTTTGATGGCTCAGTTCAATGCAATTCATATCGCTGTGGCCGCGGCGGTCCTTGTGGCCGGAAGCAGCGCCTATGCGCAAAGCCGCGGCGGCGCCCGGATCCCCATCGAGGCCTTCATCGACGAACCGATGCCGCCGGCGATTCAGGTGCTGGGCACCGAAGTCGACGGGCCGGTCTTCGCCGATGCCGCCGGCAATACACTCTATATATGGCAGGGGCGCGGCCAGAATAACCTCGGCTACCGCGGCGAGCAGGAAGGCAAGCCCACCTGTGGCGATACCGTTCAGCGCACCACCGCCGGCTTCCACGAACCATGGCCCGCCGGCCTCGTTCTGCCCGAACTCGACAAGCGTCCCTCCTGCGCGGCCGCATGGCCGCCGCTGCTGGCCGACGACGACGCGAAACCGGCCGGCAAATGGACCATCGTCGAACGCAAGGACGGCAAGAAACAGTGGGCTTACGACGGCTACGCGGTCTACCGCTCGGCCCTGGACCGTCAGCCCGGCCTTCCGACCGGGATCGGCATTCTGCGCGCCGGCGGTTCCGCCGGCGCCCAGCGCAAGCCCATTGGCCCGCGTCCCGACGTGCCGGCGCAGTTCACCGTTGTGACGATGCCGCTGGGCCGCCTGCTGACGACGGTCGACGGCTTCTCGGTCTACAGCTGGGACCGCGACGGCAACAACAAGTCCAATTGCGACGAGCGCTGCCAGGAGACTTTCGCGCCGATGCTTGCGCATGCGTCGGCGCCCAAAGTGCACGGCGACTGGGGCGTCATCGAACGTTCCCCCGGCGTGTATCAATGGACCTACCGCAAGAAGCCCCTCTACACGCTGGTGGGCGAAGAGCAGCTCTCCTCCCTGCACGGCTCCGATATCGCGGGCTGGCATAACGTGTTCACGCAAGCGGCGCCGGCCTTCCCGAAAGGTTTCCAGGTTCAAGATGCGCCCGGCGGGATCGTGCTGGCCGACTCACAGGCGCGCACGATCTACACCTACAGCTGCACCGACGATTCGCTCGACCAGCTGTCCTGCGATCATCCCTCGGACCCGCAGTCCTACCGCCTGGCCATGTGCGGCGGCGGCGATGCCGCGCGCTGCCTGAAGACCTTCTCCTACGTCCTCGCAGACGAGAAGGCGGCGAGCAATTCGCTGATCTGGTCGATCAAGTATGTCGATCCGCAGACCGGCAAGTTCGCCGACAAGGGCGCGCCCGGCGCCTTGCGGGTGTGGACCTACCGCGACCGGCCCGTTTACACCTTCTTCCGCGACCGCGCGCCCGGCGACACCTACGGCGACTCGTGGGGCGAGAACAACGGCTGGATGAACGGCTATCACGCGTTCTTCGTGCGCGAGGAGTTCCGCAAGCAGTACGCCGATACACGCGGCCGGCGCGGCGGCTGACCTCGCGCTTCTAGGCCGGTTTGAGCTGCTTTCCGGGAAGCAGCGCGCAGGCCGCCAGCCCGAGCGCCGCGACGCAGCCCAGGATCTCGAACGTCAGTTCAAAGCCGCCGCGCTCGTGGGCGAAGGCGATCAGCACAACGGCGGCGCCCGCCGCCGGGCTCGTCAGGAAATAGCGCAGGCCGTAAATGGTCGAGCGCCACTTCGCGGTGGCGTTCTGGCCCACGATCGCATCCGTCACGGTGATCAGCCCGAATGAGGCCGCGATGAGCGGCACGCATACGGCGATCAGCACCGCGCCGTAGGAGAAGGCGACCAGGAACGGCGTCACCGCGATGACCACCGCGATGGGCAGGAACAGGGCGAACAGCCCGCGCCGCGCGGCCAAATGTCCCACCGTATATTGCGACAGCGCGCCGAACAGATAGAGGCCGGCCGCGACGAGCCCCCACACCGCCGGATCCGCCGCGCTATCGCCCAATCTCTCTTGAAGCAGCTTCGGCAGCGCCACCGTAATCGAGTTGAACAGCATCGAACTTGCGGTGATGGTCAAACCCAGCGCGGCCAACAGCCGCACGATATGGTTGGTGGGCGGCCGCTGCGATGTGCGCGGTTCGGCTTTCCCTTCGACGTTCTCACGGAAGGTGACGAGGAACGCGAGGCCGACGGCGGCCGTGACCGCGCCGGGCGCGATGAACGCCGCGCGCCAGCCGTAGCGGTCGGCGATCAGGCCGGTGACGATGGCGGAACTCGCGACCCCGAGATTTCCGATCATCCCATTGAACCCGATACCGCGCGCGAGATCCTTGGCATGGGTGGCGATCAGGGTCGTGCCGACCGGGTGATAAATCGACGCGAATACGCCCACCATGAAGAGGGCCGCGCCCAGCTCGAACCGCGTGGACGCTCCGCCGCAGGCCATCAGACTGATCCCGATGCCGACAAGGAAGAGCGTCATCATGTGGCGCCGGCTCCAGGCGTCGGCCAGCCAGCCGGCGAGCATCGAGCCCGCGCCGAAGGCGATGAAACCCGGCGCGGCGAGGGCCAGGAGGTCGCCGTAGCTGGCGGCGAAGTCCTTTTCCATCGCGATCACGGCAGCGGGGAAAATCAGCATCGCATAGTGGTCGAGGAAGTGCCCCGCGTTCACATATGCGAGAAGAGACCGCTGCTTTTCCATGACATTCCGATGGTCATTACCCTGCGTTTCCGGGGCGAGCGTATAACATGTCGGAAAATTACGCTAACGTACGTAGTACGCTGATTGCTCTGTCTGCTGTTCTATTGGGGGAGAAAAAATGAACATGATGAGCCGTACTTTCGCGTCGCGGATCCGCACCGGCGCCGCCACGGGGGCATTGGCCCTGGTCCTGGGTTTCAGCGCCGCCCACGCCGCGACCCTCGACGTCACCAAGGCGACGATCCCGGAGATCCAGGCGGCCTACGCCAAGGGATTGACCGCCGAGCGCGTCACCGCCGCCTACCTCGCCCGCGTCGCCGCCTTCGAGGAAACCGGCCCGGCCATCAACGCCATCATCCATATGAACCCGAACGCCCTGGCGCAGGCTAAGGCGCTCGACGCCGAACGTAAGGCCGGCAAGCTGCGCGGACCCCTGCATGGCATCCCCATTGTGCTCAAAGACAACTTCGACACCTTCGACCTGCCGACGACGGCCGGTTCCCAGCTGCTCGCGGGTTCCATTCCGAACAAGGACGCCTTCGTCACCCGGAAGCTGCGCGACGCCGGCGTCATCATTGTCGCCAAGGTGAACATGGCCGAGTTCGCCAACAGCGGCGGCAAGGTTCCGCTCGGTTTCAGCTCCGGCGGCCTTCAGACCCATAACCCGCATGCGCTCGACCGTTCGCCGGGCAGCTCCAGCGGCGGCACCGGCTCGTCCATCGCCGCCGGCTTTGCGGCCTTCGGCCTGGGCACGGACTCGCAAGGCTCCGTGCGCGGCCCCTCGCATGACAACGGCATCGTCGGCCTCAAGACCAGCCACGGCCTCGTCGGCAAGAGCGGCGTCATCCCGCTCACCCTCAGCCTCGACACCGTCGGCCCCATGGCCCGCAACGTCACGGACGTCGCCTTCGCGCTCAACACGATCGCGGGCATCGACCCGAACGACAAGGATACGCAGAAGAGCGTCGGCCACGGCGAGGACTATACGCGCTATCTGAAGAAGGACGCGCTCAAGGGCGTGCGCATCGGCATCGTGCGCCAGTTCATGGGCGTCGACGCGGAAGTCGACCAGGTGACCAACGAGTCCATCGCGGTTCTGAAAGCGCAGGGCGCCGAGATCGTGGATCCTGTCGTTTATCCCGATCATCTCCTCGGGGTGCGCGGCCCGATCTGGCCGTTCCTCGAAGCCGTCGAGTTCCGCAAAGACATCACCGACTACCTGCACACCTTGAAGCCCGGATTTCCAAAAGACTTCGATGAGCTCGCCGCGAAAGCCAACGATCCGGCGACCGACTACCGCAGCCCGGAAAAGGCGGCGCTCTTCAAAAACCTGGCCGATCGCAAGATGGACTATGACGACCCGACCTACGTCTCGCTCAAGACCGTCATGATGCCGGCCTTCACCAACGGCGTGAACAGCGTGTTCGACAAGTACGGCGTCACCGCGATGTTCTTCCCGACCAACAACGGCCCCACCGCGAAACTCGGCCCCCGTCCGGCGGAAGACGATCCGAACCGTCCGCCGCAGCCGCGCACGCCCAATATCGGCGCCACCAGCATCGCCAGCCAGTCGGGGTTGCCGGAAATCGTCGTTCCGGCCGGCATGTCGAAGGATCAGATGCCCATCACGGTGTCTTTCCTCGGCAAGGCCTTCAGCGACGGTCCATTGATCGGCATGGCCTACGCCTTCGAACAGGCGACCCATGCGATCCGTACGCCGAAGCTCACGCCGTCCCTGAAGACCGATGTGCTGCGGTACTAAAGCGCACGCCGAGCCGCGTCAGAAAGGATAGGCCGGAGCGTTGTAGTGGGCCGAGAGCTCGCGCATCTCCTGCGGCGTGAGCTTCTTTGCGATGATGCGCATCCGTCCATAAAGGTCGTTTCGCCGTTTGCCTTCCGCA
>JAYRTJ010000011.1:0-52553 GCA_041919675.1 Rhodospirillaceae bacterium
GCTTACAGCGCGTTGCACTATTTTTCCCAATGGTTTCTTGGACATGGGGGATGGCCCTCCTACACTTGGGGCAGGTTTTCTGACCATTCCGGGAAGACAAAATGTCCACTGCCAGCGAAACGCCGAAGCCCCACATCCTCATCGTCGATGATGATGCCGAGATCCGCGATCTGCTCTCGCGCTTCCTTTCCAAGCACGACTTCCGCGTCACCACGGCCAAGGACGGCCGCGAAATGCGCCAGGCGCTGCAGGACTGGTCCTTCGATCTGGTGGTCCTGGACCTGATGATGCCGGGCGAAGACGGGCTGACGCTGTGCCGCCAAGTGCGCAGCGAGTCCTCGATCCCCATCATCATGCTGACGGCGATGGGCGAGGAAGTGGACCGCATCATCGGCCTCGAAGTGGGCGCCGACGATTACATGGCAAAACCCTTCAATCCGCGTGAACTGGCCGCCCGCATCAAGGCGGTGCTGCGCCGGTCCTCGAGCGGCGCCGCGGTGGAAACCGACGACGACCGTCCGGCCAAGGTGGCCTTCGCCGACTTCGTGCTCGATTCCGCGACCCGGACCCTGCACCGTTCGGGTTCGGACATTGCGCTTACGGCCGGGGAATACGACCTTCTGGTCGCTTTCGTGGATCATCCGCGCCGCGTGCTGAACCGCGATCAGCTGCTCGACATGGCCCGTGGCCGGGCCGCGATCCCGTTCGACCGTTCCATCGACGTGCAAGTCGGTCGCCTTCGTCGTAAGATCGAGATGGATCCTAAGAATCCAAATCTGATCAAAACGGTTCGTGGCGGCGGTTATATGTTCACCCCCGAAGTCCAGGCTTCATGAGATTACCGCCACTGAGCCTTCGGGCTCGGGTGTTCGCGGTCCTTTTGCTGGTGGTCGCCGGGACCAACCTGGCGGCGCTGTTCTTTTATTACGGCTTCCGTGACGAGTGGGCGGCGGTCGGCGCCGCCACGCAAGGCGCGGAACAGATCATCGTCATCCGGCGCATGCTGGAGCGCGCGCCGACGCGTCAGGATCAGATCGAGCTTCTGCAGCGCCTGAACTCGCCGGTCATGCGCATGACCTTCAATACCCAGCCGCTGGTGAAAAACTCCGACCGCCAGCTGCCCTCGCGCATCTTCCTGCGCGCTTTGCGGCGCGAGTTTCCGCGCGACGCCGAAATCCGCGCCGACAGCCTGTTCGACGACCGCGCCTTCGAGAACCTGCCGTTCATGGAGGCCATGGACCAGGTGACGGACATGGACCCGCATTTTCCCCTGGGCGATCCGTCGCAAGGCCAGCAGTCGGCGGACTCCCATACGATCCCTGAAGGCTTCCCGCCGCCGCCTGCGGTCAGCCCCAGCGAGGAGCGCCCGCGCGACAGCGGCGAGTTTTCGCGGCGCGCGATTCACAGCCTGCGGTCGCTGGGCGGAACCTTGCCGGTCGCGGACGCGGTCATGTTCCGGGTGTCGGTGCGCCCGGTGAATTCGACGCGCTGGTTCAATGCGCGCGTGGTGCTCAATATCGCCGAGCCGCCGGGGCTGACGGCGTTTCCGTACTGGCTGGCGGCGGTCTCGGTATTGTTGATGGGAGTCGCGCTGTGGGGCGTCAGCCGCGCCACCGCGCCGCTGCCGGTGTTCGCTGCGGCGGCCGAGCGTTTGGGGGTCGACGTGAACGCCGAGCCCTTGAGCGAGAAGGGCCCGCCCGAAGTGCGCCGGGCGACGCGCGCCTTCAACACCATGCAGACGCGCGTGAAGCGCTACATCCAGGACCGTACGCAGATGCTGGCGGCGATCAGCCATGATCTGCGTACGCCGATCACGCGTCTTCGCCTGCGCGCCGAGTTCGTCGATGACGACCAGCAGCGCGAGAAGATGATGCACGACCTCAATGAAATGGAGGCGATGATCGCCGAGACGCTGGTGTTCGCGCGCGACGACGCGGCGAACGAGCCGGCCTCGCATATCGACGCGGCGGCGGTGGTGGCCTCCTTGTGCAGCGATCTTAGTTTCTCGGGCCGCGAAGTGGCCTACACCGGGCCGGACAGCTTCGAGTTCCTGACGCGTCCGCTGGCCTTCAAGCGCGCCATCACGAACTTAGTCGATAACGCGCTGAAGTACGGGAAGACGGCGCAGGTCACGATGGCGCCGACGGCGGGCGAACTGCGCATTTATGTCGATGATACCGGCCCCGGCGTGCCGCCGCATGAAATGGACCGCGTGTTCCAGCCCTTCGTGCGCCTGGAAAGCTCGCGCTCGCGCGAGACCGGCGGGGCGGGTCTGGGTCTTACCATCGCGCGCAACGCCATCCGCAGCATGGGCGGCGACGTGGACCTTATGAACCGTACGGAAGGCGGGCTGCGCGTGACCGTCAGCCTGCCGGTGGCGGGCGCCGAGACGCACGGCACGGCATAACTACCTCTTCCTCTCCGCCGGCCCTATGATGGCCGGCGTTCCGCGAGGGGAAAGAGATGATCGGCCGTTTCATCGTTGGGATTTTCATCGCCTGTGCCGTGAACGCTCCAGCCTATGCGTGGGGCGACGCGGGGCACAAAATGGTTTGTCACGTCGCATGGGACAGCCTGCAGGAGAAACAGCGCGGCGAGGTGAAGGACCTTCTCGGCGCGGCGGGCGAGGCGGCGTTCGCCGACGCGTGTACTTGGGCCAACCATCACCGCGACGCGCATCCCGAGACGAGAGACTGGCACGTGGTCTATGTGCCGAAGGATGCGCGCAAGGTCGAGGAAACGCGCGATTGCCCCAAGACGGCGAGTTGTCTGATCCGGGAGATCGGCCGCAATCTTGCGATCCTGAAAAGCGGCGCATCCCGGGAAGAACGGGCGACGGCGTTGAAGTTCCTGGCGCATTTTGTCGGCGATATTCACGAGCCTTTGCGCGTGGGTTTCGCGGAGGATCGCGGCGGCGAGGGCATCCCGGCGATGTTCCTGGGTAAGGCCACGACCATGCGCGCGATGTGGGACGAGGACATCCTTGCGACGGACCCTCAGGCGCTGGAATCCCTGCGCGCGACCTATCAGGCGTACACGCCGCTGGATCGCCTGTTCGTGGAATGGATCGAAACGCCGCCGGCGGAATAGGCGACCGAAAGCCTGTGGATCATGCGCACGCCCGCGACGGGTTATGTGGGCAATCCGGGCGGGCTGGTGTTCGACGAGGTCTATTTGAAGCAGAACATGCCGGTCGCGCTGGACCGCATCGCCAAGGCCGGGATGCGTCTCGGGCATGTGTTGAACGAAGCGCTGAGATAAACGATCGATGTGCGGGCGTTACAAGTTGGTGGCCCCGACGGGGCGTGTGTTCGACGAGTTCGCGTTGGTGGGCACGCGGCTTAATCTTCAGCCGCGTTACAACATGGCGCCGACGCAAGAGTGCCCCATCGTGCGGCGCATGCCGACGGGGCGGCAGATCACACTGATCCGCTGGGGGCTTATTCCCGGATGGTCGGCGCCGCAGCGCCCGGGCATGCCCATGGGAACAGGCCAGATCAACGCGCGCGCCGAGACGGTGGCGGAGAAGCCGACCTTCCGCGAGGCCATGAAGCAGCGCCGCTGCTTGGTGGTCGCCGACGGGTTCTATGAATGGCAACAAAATGGGCGCGAGAAGCGCCCGATGCTGTTCGAGCGCGCCGACGGCGGGCTGATGGCCTTCGCCGGGCTCTGGGAGCGCTGGGAGAATTTGGAGACCTTCGCGATCGTCTGCACGGTCGCAAACACATTGGTCGGGACAATCCACGACCGCATGCCGGTAATCCTGGCGCAAGACCATTGGGACGCGTGGCTGGATACGGAGAAGGCCAGCGTGGCCGATGTGCTGCCGCTGCTGACGCCCTATCCGGCGGACGCGATGACCGCGCGCCCCGTGAGCCCGCGGCTCAACAAGGTCAGCGCCGAGGACGACGCCTCGCTGCTGACCCCGGAGCCCCCGGCGCAGGGCTCGTTGTTTTAGGTTTTCGGTTTACGTATCTCGGTCACCCTGGGCATTCACCCAGGGTGACGGCCTGTGTTTTGTGTGACGACGGAGGCGCTTAAGCGCCTTTGCCGCCATGCGCCACCGACCAGCCGATCGGGTCTTCGAGGAATTCCTTCACGCCGGCGATGGCCTGGGGCGAGAAGTAGTTGCCTTCCTCGGCGACCGCGATGACGTCGCGCCAGGTGGCGAGGTAGTGGAGCTTGATGCCTTCGTTCGCGAGCATTTCAATGGCGCCCGGGAAGGCGCCGTAGAAGAACACCACCAGACAGTGGTCGCACTTCGCGCCCGCGTCGCGCAGGGCCTTCACGAAACCGATCTTTGAATCGCCGCTGCTGGCGAGGTCTTCGACCAGGACGACGTTCTGGCCTTCGTGCAGTTCACCCTCGATTTGCGCCATGCGGCCGAAACCCTTCGGCTTCTTGCGCACGTACTGCATCGGCAGGCCCATCGCGTCCGAGATCCAGGCGGCGTAGGGGATGCCGGCGGTTTCGCCGCCCGCGACCGTATCGATCTTGCCCGGACCGATGGCCTCGTTGAGTTCTTCCGCCGCGAGGCGGGTGATGGTCCGGCGCGCTTCGACGAAGGAGATGACCTTGCGGCAGTCGATATAGACCGGGCTGGCCCAGCCGGCGGTGAGCTTGTAGGGCTCCTCGGGGCGGAAATTCACGGCTTTGATGTCGAGCAGGAATTTGGCGACGATCTTGCCGGCGGCGGTCTGACGGGCATTGCGCTCTGTGGTCATGAACTGTCCTTGTTCCCCGAATTTGGAGTTTATTTAGCGGCATTGCGGGGACGGTACAACGCCCGGCAATCTGCTATAGAAAACCCAACGGATTCGGGGATTCGATGCACGGCCAACCACTGATCTGGGTTCTGACCGACGACCGCGCGGGCAATGTGGCCCAGGCCCTCGGCGTGGCTGAAGCCCTGGGCCGGGACTTCAAGACCATCCCTATCCGCTACAATCCGCTGGCGCGTCTTCCGAACGCGTTGACGGGGGCGAGCCTCATCGGGCTCGCGCCGGAAACGCGCATGATCTTTGGCCCGCCGTGGCCGGATGTGGTGATCGCCGCCGGGCGGCGCACGGGACCTATCGCACGCTGGATCAAGAAGCATGCCGCTAAGCCGGTGATCCTGGCGCAGATTATGAATCCCGGACGGCGCGGGGCCGAGGACTTCGACCTGATCGCCGTGCCGCGCCACGACTGCGAGCTTCGCACGGGCGATGCGCCGCATGTGATGCGTATTACGGGCGCGCCGCATCGGCTGACGAACGAACGTCTCGCGAGCGCCGCCGATGCCTGGCGCGGGCGCATCAAGGCCGTGCCGAAGCCGCTGATCGCGTTGATCGTCGGCGGCGCGACCCACCGTAAGCCGTTCCCGGCGGATCTCGCGCGAACACTCGCCGCCGAGGTTTCGCGCATCGCGCAGAGAGAGGGCGGGGCCGTGCTGCTCGCGAGTTCGCGGCGTACGGGCGCGGCGGCGGAACGGGCCATGAAGGCGGCGGTGAGCGTGCCGCACCATGCGTTCTTCTGGAGTGCCGGGGGCGACAATCCCTATTTCGGCTATCTCGCGCTGGCCGATGCCATCGTTGTGACCGGTGATTCCGTGTCCATGTGCTCGGAAGCCTGTGCGACCTCGGCGCCGGTTTACATCTACGCCCCGGACGGAATGGTGGCGCCCAAACACGCGCGCCTGCACCGCCATCTCTACGACGGCGGTTTCGCACGGCCGTTCACGGGAGAATTCGAGCGCTGGACGCATCCGCCCTTGAACGCGGCCGGGGAAGTAGCGCAAAAGATCGACGATCTCATTCGCCGCCGTTTTGGATAAGAGCCATGCCGCGTTTCTCCGCCAATATCTCGATGCTGTTCACCGATCTCCCGTTTGTGGAGCGGATCAAGGCTGCTGCTGACGCCGGCTTCAAGGCGGTGGAGTGCCAGCTGCCGTACCATGTCGATGCGATCGACATCGCGGACGCGTGCGGCATGGCGGGCGTGCCGCTGGTGCTGATCAACGCGCCGCCGGGAAACTGGGAAGCGGGTGAACGCGGGCTTGCCGCGCTCCCAGGGCGTGAAGAAGAGTTCCGCGACACCATCGATATCGCGCTGGCGTTCGCGGAGACGGCGGAATGCCCGCGCATCCACGTCATGGCGGGTTGCATCTCGCAGGACGAAGACGGCGCGATGGACACCTACGAGAAGAACATCGTCTATGCCTGCGAGCGCGCGCGCAAAGAGGATGTGGAGATCGTGCTCGAGAACGTGGTGATCCCGGATTACTTCCTGGTGTTCCCGGATCAGGCCGCTGACGTGGTGCGCCGCCTCGCGCAGAAGAATTTGAAGGTGCTGTTCGACGCTTATCATGCGCAGCGCGCGCAAGGGAACCTGGCCGAGTTCCTGGAGCACAACCTCGATATCATCGGGCATGTGCAGGTGGCCGGCGTGCCGGGCCGTCACGAGCCCGACAAGTTCAACGAAGTGAACTGGCGGTTCATCTTCGATTTCCTCGACGCCCAGGGCTATGACGGCTGGGTCGGCATGGAATACACCCCGCGCGGCGAAACGCTGCGCGGCTTGTCATGGGCCAAAGAATGGGGCTTGGGTGCGAAGTGATCCTCTTATTCCTCCCCCTGAAAGGGAGAGGGAAGGAGGGGGTCGTTATGTCGGTTTCTATTTCAAGAAAACAGAAATCGACCCCTCCCTGACCCTCCGCTTGCACGGGAGGGAATAAAGGAGTCTAAGCCGCTTTCTGGCGCAGCATGTGATCGATGGCGAAACCCTGGAAGGTCTCGACGCCGAGTTCGGCGCCGACGGCAATCGCCTTTGCGCTGTCCACGCGGATCAGGATCGGCTCGATGCCGCAGCTCTTCATGTAATTGAAGGTCTTGCCGCGCTCGCGCAGAAGGTCTTCCGCGCCGGTGCGCCAGTGCACCTTGGCGTATTTCGCGCCGATGTAGTCGAGATCGACCAGACCAAGCGTCTGCGGGAAAATCTTGTCGACGCCGATATTGGCGCCCATGGCCTTGATCATGCCGCGCGCGACTTCGAATTCGTCGAAATGCTCGACGATGTCGGCCTGGCGGAATTCGAAGACCATGCGCGACAAGACATCTTTCGACGTCTGGTCCATGAAGTCCGCGAAGGCCGCCGTGAAGGTCGTGACCACGTTCACATTGAGCGAGAAGGGCATCGGGGTGACGTCGCTCATGTGCGAGAACGAGCGCAGCACGATCTGATCGAGCACGCGCGTGAACTCGTTGAACAGCGGGCCCGAGGCGCGCATTTCAACGTCGATGAACAGCGGTTTGCGCAGCGCGTCCATGCTGACGAAATATTCATGCATTGTCGGCACGGGCATGAAGCCCGGCTTCGCGCTGGCGACCATCTGAGCGCGCATGAACGCCTTCAAGAATTTATCGGCGCCGAAACGCTTGAAAGCGTGAAGAATGTTGTCGAGATCGTCGGGCGAAAGCGGGCGCAGTTCCTGCTTCTTGGCGTCCGGATCGGCCGCCTTCTGGGCGTCGGCGGTGTATCGCGCGACGCGCTCGGCGGCGCCGCGGAAATTCTGTTCAAGGTCATAAATCAGCGCGAAACGGGCCTGATTGATGTTGCCGAAATTTTCGGGGCAGTGTTTCTCGACCGCGCGCAGCATGGCGATCTTGATGTCACGGAGAACTTCAAGGCTGCATGCGCCCGATGCAGGCGCGAGCACCGCGTACTCGGTCGGCGCGACCTTATAGATCTTCGCGTTGTAACGCGCGGCGACGTAGCAAAGACCGGTGACGAGCGTGGTGGTCATCTCGGGCGTCTGTTTGCCGACGGGAACGGCGCCGTTGACGTCGACGATGAAGAGCTGGGTGCCGGACATGGGCTTGTGGCGCCACTCGGACATATCCTCGACCAGCGCGCGCAGATCCTGCGGTGGGTGGATTGTCACGCGCGGAATGGGAACGACCTTGTCCAGCGTCACGTAGTTAACCCCCAGGCTTTCGCGAAGTCCCGCGTTTCCAATTGAAAAGCTCTAAAACCAGAAGCGCAAAAATGCGAGGCGCTTTCTTGGATCCGCGGCAATTCGATCCAAAACCGCATGCTTCTTCTACCCGTCGTCGGATAGCGGAAACCTCAATCTATCCGTGGTTCCACATTAAAATATTCGAGCCGAATTTACTTTGGCGCGATTTGTACAGACAAAGCGTGGAGTCGCGGCGGGCTTAGGCGGTCGCGGCTTTGGGCAAGCCGGGCACGACGGTCACGGGGATACCGATCTTGCCCGCGTATTTTCCCGTCACCGCTTCGACGAGCGGCCCCGGTTTTTTTCCGGGCGCGGCGGAGAGGATGAGGATCGAGAGCTCGGGATGGTCTTTCACGAGCTTGAACAACTCGGCGCGGCGCGCGCCCTGGCGCACATAGGTATCGGGCGTGCGGCCGGTCTCTTGAACGATGCGTAGGGCGTGAAGGCGCACCACGTCTTCGGCTTCGCGGCGCGCTTCCTGATCGGCGAGTTCGGAGACGAACTTGAAGTGATGAAACTCGTGGTCGACCTGATAGACGTACAGCAATGCGACGCGGCCGCCGGTGTCGCGCGCGCGTTTGCAGGCATAATCGATGGCTGCGGGCAGTTCCGGCGAATCATCGACCACCACCAGGAAGAGACGGTGGTCTTCGGGTTTGCGCGCAGCGGGGCGATTCACCCTCTAACCTTCTTCGACGTCGTAGCCGGACTGGATCCAACCGTTTATGCCGCCCTGCATGCGCGTGATCCGGCCCTTGAAACCGCCGGCGACGGCCTTCTGCGACGCGGTGCCGCAGCGCACGCCGCTTCTGCAGTGGAAGACGAGGCGCTTGCCTCCGGCGTCCGGGATCTTCGCCGGATCGAAGGTGGACAGCGGCATCAGGATGGCGCCGGGGATATGGACCTGGTCCCATTCATTCTGTTCACGCACGTCGACAATGACGGCATTATTCTCCGCGCGCCATGCGGCGACGTCGGCGGGGCTGGCGAAAACGACCTGGGCGTCTGACATTCCTGAACTCCAAAACGTGAGAGGAAGACTGTATAGTCGGGTGGGCGAGGATAAAAGCGATGAAAGCCAAAACAGAACGCCGGCCCACGGAACGACGAATTGGGCCGCGCTTGCGCGTGTATCTCGGGGCCTTGGATCACCTCGGGCCGGGCAAGGCCGATCTTTTGACGGGAATCGATGAGACCGGTTCCATCGTCGCGGCGGGCAAGCGCATGGACATGAGCTACCGCCGCGCGTGGCTGCTGGTCGACGCCCTGAATAAGATGTTCAAATCGCCCCTGGTCACCAAGACCAAGGGCGGCAAGGGCGGCGGCGGCGGCGCGGAACTGACGGCGCTGGGCCGCGAAGTCCTCACGCGTTTCCGCAGCATGGAAAAGAAGACCGCCAAAGCGATCGCCGCGGATGTGGCTGCGCTGCGCAAGGCCGTCGCCGCGCGTTAGCGTTCCTTTGAGGGCGTCGGACGATCTTACGCTTTAAGCCCGCTTCAAGGCGAGTTTAAGACCGCCCCAGACCGAGCCGGCCTCATGGTAGCGGATGCCCCAGATGCTGCCGGCGATCAGGGCAAAGGTGGCGACAAAGGAGGTCACGGAGAGGGTGGAGACGCCCGAAAGACCCTGGCCGAAGGTGCAGCCGCCCGCAATCGTGCCGCCCACGCCCATCAGGACCGCGCCGACGAGGCTTCGAATAATGTCCTCACGGACGATGAAAGTATCGAAGGCGAGGTTGCGGGTGAGAAGCCCGGCGATGAAGGCGCCGAGCGGGACGCCGAGGGTGACCATCAGCGGAAACAGCGCCGGGCGCCGGCCGCTGAAGGCAAGAACGGCGTCGGCAAGGGGCGGGACGAAATTGACGGCGGTGAAGGCGTTCGCGCCGCCGGCCTCAAATAGGCGGCCCGCCACGAACCAGGCGGCGACGACCATGAGGCCGACCATGAGGCCGCCGGCGAGGTGATCGCGTGAGCCGCGGAACCACGAATCCTTCAGCGCGAACCACAGCGCGCCGCCGCCAAACCCGGTCACAAAAATCCAGCGCACGGTTTCCGCGCCGGCGAACGGCAGATTGCCGAAGATCCGGTGAAGGCCTCCGGGGCCGAAGGTGCCGGGCACGGCGGTGCGGCTGAGCAGGTCTTGCAGCGGTGCAAGCCAAGTCATGGTTGCCGCGGCGCTGAGGGCAATGACGGCGATGATGACGAAGGATTTGAGCGAGCCTGCGCCCACGCGGGCCAACCCCCTGCTGATACAGCCGCCGCCAAGGGCCATGCCGAATCCGAACAGAAGGCCGCCGACGAGGGCGGGGAGCCATAGGATATAGGGCGCGAGGCTTTCCGCCCGATCCATCGGGACGAGGCCCGCGGCGTCCAGGACATGGGCGCCCACGATGGCCACGCCCGCCGCCAGCACCCAGGCGCGGAAACGCCGCCAATCCTTGGCGAAGAGGATGTCGGCGATACCGCCGAGGGCGCAGAAATTGGTCAGGAGCACGGCCGCGCCGATGACGCCGCCGATAGCGAGGCCCGCCGGAATCGCCGGCCACATCTCAAACATGCTTCTTCGCTTCCGCCCTCATGGCCCCGCACACTACAGTGCGGGCCTCATGACGCAACCCGGCCCACACGCTTTGAAGCCCACCACCGTCGACGCGCGCGGCCTGAACTGCCCGCTGCCGGTCCTGCGCCTCAATAAGACCCTGAAAGGCCTTCCCGGCGGCGCGCAGGTCGTTCTCCTGGCCACGGATCCGGCCGCGCTCAAAGACGTTCCCGCCTTCTGTGCCGCCCACGGCCATGAAGTTATCCACAGCCCGGAAGGGGAATTTTTCAAATTCCTCATTCGTAAGATTGCCTAAACTCTAGCCATAGGGCATCTAAAGACATTAGCTGCCTTAAAAAGCGGCTGTTTCGGGTCAGGTTAAGGGGGAGTTATGGGCGGGGACGTCTTTTTCATTCTGATGGGCGCGATCATGGTTCTGGCGATGCACGCCGGATTCGCGTTCCTGGAAGTCGGCACGGTACGCAAACGTTCGCAAGTGAACGCGCTGGTGAAGATCCTGGTGGATTTCTCCGGCTCGACGATTGCCTATTTCTTCGTCGGTTTCTCGATCGCTTATGGAATGAGCTTCCTCGACAGCGCGCCCATCATCTCGGGTGCGGCGGGAACCGGCTATCAGGGTCAGGGCTACGACCTCGTCAAATATTTCTTCCTGCTGACGTTTGCCGCCGCGGTCCCCGCGATCATCTCGGGCGGCATCGCCGAGCGTGCGAAGTTCTATCCGCAACTCATCGCGACGCTCCTGATCGTCGGTCTGATCTATCCGTTCTTTGAAGGCATGGCGTGGAACAACAACCACGGCTTCCAGGACATGGTCGAGAGCCTGACGGGCGCGAAGTTCCATGACTTCGCGGGCTCCATCGTGGTGCACGCCATGGGCGGCTGGATCGCGCTCGGCGCCGTGATCATGCTCGGCAACCGCAAGGGCCGTTTCACCGCCGACGGCCGCGCGATCGGCATGCCGCCGTCCAACATCGTGTGGCTCGCGCTCGGCGCGTGGATCCTGTCGGTGGGCTGGTTCGGCTTCAACGTGATGAGCGCCCAGCGCCTCGAAGCGGTGACGGGCCTTGTCGCCGTGAACTCGCTGATGGCCATGGTCGGCGGCGTCATCACCGCGCTGCTGGTGGGCCGCAATGACCCCGGCTTCGTGCACAACGGCGCGCTGGCGGGCCTCGTGGCCGTGTGCGCGGGCTCGGATGTGATGCATCCCGTCGGCGCGCTGGCGACCGGCGGCATCGCGGGCGCCCTGTTCGTGTGGGCCTTCAACTTCATGCAGGACAAGCTGCGGGTCGACGACGTGCTCGGCGTGTGGCCGCTGCATGGGCTTTGCGGAACTTTGGGCGGCCTTTTGTGCGGCGTCTTCGGCATGGAATCCCTGGGCGGCATGGGCGGCGTGACCTTCATGGGCCAGCTGGCCGGGACCGCGGTCGGCGTGCTCATCGGCCTCGTGTCCGGCTTTGCCGTCTACGGCGCGCTGAAGGCGACCGTCGGCATCCGCTTGTCGGAAGAGCAGGAATTCAACGGCGCGGACCTTTCGATCCACAAGATCACCTCGACCCCGGACGAAGATATCGTCCGCTAAGGATCGCAGCGCCGACCTTCCGCCCTCAATTAAGCGCCGTTGTGGCGGGACCAGGTCCTGAGCTCGCCGTCGGTTCTAAAGGCGAGCACGGTGAAGGGATCGGCCCGGCCGTCGGGCGATTCCATGCCCGGCGCGCCGATGGGCATGCCCGGCACCGAGAGGCCGCGCACATTGTCGGGACGCTCGCGCAAGAGACGCTCGATGTCCGCCGGCGGCACGTGGCCTTCGATGATGTACTTGTCCACGACGCCGGTGTGGCAGGCCCAGAGATCATAGGGAATATCGAGTTGTTTGTTCACCTCGGCCAGCGGGCGCGAGGTGATCATCTCGACCACGAAAATCTTTTCGACCACGGCGACCCAATCGAGGCAGCAGGCGCAGTGTGGATCGCGGTAGAGGGTCAGGCGGTAAGGCGATGTGGCGGCGCGGCCCGCGCCGGTCCGTGCGAAGACGGCCAGAGCCACTCCGCCAAATAAAACTTTCCGACGGCTTACAGTCATGGCGCGTCACCCCCGTGTAGCCACGAACAGGGGGCAAACCTAACACCAGGTCTCGGGGTTATTCCACGCCCTTGATTCCGTGCTCCACGTCCCGGAAGCGGTATTGGAGGGCGATCATGGTCGCTTTGACGGGCCGTAAGGCCAATCCCGCGGTAATAGTGATAAAGGCCGGCCAGATCACGAAGTGGGCCCAGATGGGCGGCGCGGCAAAGCGGTCGAAGAGCAGGGCGGCGACGGCGGTGATGATGCAAAGGGGCATCATGATGAAGAAGGCGGGGCCGTCCGCCGTGTCATGCCCGGCGAAGCTGAGCCCGCAGGTTTCGCATCCCGGACGCACCTTGAGGTAGCCTTCAAACAGAGGGCCCCGGCCGCAGCGCGGGCAGCGGCAGAAAAGGGCGGCGATGACGAGGGGCGCACGAGGTTTGCTGACGTCTGTCATACGTCACTATAGGAGCGGGAGGCCCGGCGAGGCACGCGCAAAATTCTCGCCCCTCCCGTGCGTCATCCGGGTAGTCTCGCGCCATGCCGCGCCGCAAACCTCAGATACTGCGCTCCTTGGCCGCGATCCTGTTCACGCTGGGATTGACGAGCGCGTGCGCCGCGCCGGCGCGGATTGTCTACACGGCGGCAGAACAGCGCGCCGCCGTACCGCCCGGCTTCGCGGACGTCCGCCTGTCGATCTCCGAGCGCGCCGAGGCTGAAAAAATGGTCGATTTCTTCCGCGCCGAACGCGCGGCGCGCGGACGGCCGCTGGAGATTCTGTCGCTCTCCGGCGGCGGCGCCAACGGCGCTTTCGGAGCGGGGGTCTTGTACGGGTGGAGCCAGCACGGCGGCCGTCCGGCGTTCGATGTCGTCACGGGGATCAGCACCGGCGCATTGGCCGCGCCGTTTGCTTTTCTGGGGCCCGCTTACGACGAGGCTCTCAAGGCCGGTTACACGGGCGGCGGATCTGCCGACCTGCTCGACTTCCAAGGCCTGTTCGCATTCTTCCGGCCGAGCTTGTTCAGCGGCCGGCCGCTCGAGCGGCTGGTTGAAGACCTCATCGACGACGAAGTCGTCGCCGCGGTTGCGAAGGAACACCGGGCGGGACGCCGGCTGCTGGTGGGAACCACAAACCTCGATACCCAGTCCCTCACACTTTGGAACATGGGCGCGATTGCAAGCGTGGGCGGGGCGAATGCAACGCGTCTGTTCCGTAAAGTCATGCTTGCGTCGGCCAGCGTGCCGGGAGTGTTTCCGCCGGTCATGGTGGATGTGGAAGCCAAAGGGCGGCGGTTCGCGGAGATGCATGTGGACGGCAGCGCGATCGCCTCGTTCTTCGCCGTGCCCAATTCCCTTTTGCTTTGGACCGATCAGGAAGGCGCCGGCCTCAAGGCGCGTCTGTACGTTTTGATCAACGGCGCCCTCGATGAAGACTTCGCCGTCACGCCGAACGAAACCCTCTCGATCCTGCAGCGCAGTTTCGATGTCGCGAGCAAGACCAACACACGCACCGAACTCACCGCCGTCGCGGCCTTCGCGGAGCGGAATGGATTGACGCTGCAGGTGAGTCACGTGCCGGCCGGCGTGAATCCGTCGCCGCTCGACTTCAATCAGCAGCGCATGACGGCGCTGTTCGAGCAGGGGCGCAGCGCGGGCGCGGCTGGAACGGCCTGGGAAGACCTCAAAGACGCCGCGCCGTAACAGGCCCGCGTACCAAAACAAAAAACGCCGCTCCTTTTGGGAGCGGCGTTTTCTTTTTCGAGGCTTTCGGGGCGGTTGGCCGCCGCCCTCTTAACCACCAAACGTGCGGACCGGGGCGCCGAGGAGCCAGTAGACCCACACGAACAGGAACAGCCACACCACGTCGACGAAGTGCCAGTACCAGGCCGCGGCCTGGAAGCCGACGTGTTTGTGCGGCGTGAACTGACCCTTGGCGGCGCGGAAGCCGCAGACGATCAGGAACACGGTGCCGACGAACACGTGGAAGCCGTGGAAGCCCGTGGCGAGGTAGAAGGCCGACGGATAGATGCCGTCGGTCAGCTTGAACGCCGCATGGTGGTATTCGTACACCTGCAGGCCAAGGAAGAGGGCGCCGAGGGCCGCGGTGATGAAGAGCCACTTGGCGGCTTTCTGGTTGTTGCCTTCCTCGATGTAAATGTGCGCGCGCGTGACGGTGCCGCCCGAGGTGAGCAGGATCACGGTGTTGTAGAACGGCAGTTCCCACGCATCGAGCGGGGTGATTCCGACCGGCGGCCACTGCAGCGTCACGGTCGAGAAGCCGAGGGCGTTGTGGAAGAAGGCCCAGAAGAAGGCGACGAAGAACATCACTTCAGAGGTGATGAAAAGCACCATGCCCAGGCGCAGGCCGTGGCTGACTTCGGCGGTATGCGCCTTTTCCTTCACCGACTCGCTGATGATGTCGCGCCACCACATCCACATGGTCATGAGCACCAGGACGAAGCCCGGCAGCAGCTTGAAGACGCCCGGCTCCATGCCCAACACGGGCACCTTGTGGAAGAATAGGACCGCGCCGATGGCGAGGATCAGCGCCGAGAAGGCACCCATTGCCGGCCAAGGGCTCGGGTTCACCATATGGAAGTGATGTTTGGCGTGTCCGCTCATGGAAATGATCCCTCTAAGTCTCTCTAATTTGTGGCGCCGCCGGCTTCCGAAGAGGCGGGCGTAACGGTTTTGGTCGCAGCGCTGTCTTCCACCGGGAAACCGTCTTTGGAACGAAAGAAGGTGTAGGACAGGGTAATGGTCTTCACTTCCTCGGTGTGTTCGTCGCTGGCGAGCGCCGGATCCACATAGAAGGTGACGCCCAGCTCGGCGCTCTGGCCGGGGGCGAGAACCTGCTCCTGGAAGCAGAAGCATTCGATCTTGTTGAAGTACTGACCGATCTTGTCCGGGGTGACGTTGAATGTCGCCGTACCGGTGGTCGTCTCGGTCCCCATGTTGGTCGCCTTGTAGTGGACGGTCACCGTTTCGCCGAGCTTCGTCGTGATCGACGGCTGCGCGGGGGTGAACTTCCACGGCAATTGGGGATCGGTATTGGAGTCGAACCGCACCGTGATCGGGCGGTCGATAATCTGGGTCGCGTTTTCCGCCACGATCTGCGGGTCGCCGCCAATGCCGATCGCGCGGCAGAAGGCGTCGTAATAGGGCACCAGCGCAAACGCGCCGCCCATCATCGCCGCGGCCCCGAGAAGGGAGGCCGCGGCGACGCGGGTATGACGGCGTTTCAGGTTGGACTTGTCCATGACCTTAAGGTGCCTTCGAGCGCTGACTACTCGGCCGGATGGGCGGCCGCGCGGGCCAGCACAGGCGGCTCTTCGAACGTGTGGAACGGCGCCGGCGAGGGGACGGTCCATTCCAACGTCGTGGCGCCTTCGCCCCACGGGTTGGCAACCGACTTCTTGCCCCAGAACAGGCTGTGCACAGCCATGATCAGGAAGAACACCGACGACCCGCCGGCGATGAACGCGCCGTACGAGGAGACCAGGTTCCAGCCCGCGAACACATCCGGATAGTCGATGTAGCGGCGCGGCATGCCCGCGAGGCCGAGGAAGTGCTGCGGGAAGAAGGTGAGATTGACGCCGATGAAGCTCGTCCAGAAGTGGACCTGGGCGGCCCATTCGGGGAACACGCGGCCGGTCATCTTGTCGTGCCAGTAGTAGTAACCGGCGAAGATGGCGAACACGGCGCCGAGCGAGAGCACGTAGTGGAAGTGCGCGACGACGTAATAGGTGTCGTGCATCACGATATCCATGCCCGCGTTGGCGAGCACCACACCCGTGACGCCGCCGACGGTGAATAGGAAGATGAAGCCCACCGCCCACACCATCGGGGCGCGGAAGGAGATGGAGCCGCCCCACATGGTGGCGATCCACGAAAAGATCTTGATGCCCGTGGGGACCGCGATCGCCATGGTCACGGCGATGAAGTAGGCGCGGTAATTGACGTTCATGCCGACCGTGTACATGTGGTGCGCCCACACGATGAACCCGACAACGCCGATCGAAGCCATGGCGTAGGCCATGGCGAGATAGCCGAACACCGGCTTACGGGAAAAAGTCGAGACGATGTGGCTGATGATGCCGAACGCCGGCAGGATCATGATGTACACTTCGGGGTGGCCGAAGAACCAGAACAGGTGCTGCCACAGGAGCGGGTCGCCGCCGCCGCGCTGATCGAAGAACGCGGTGCCGAAGTTACGGTCGGTGAGCAGCATGGTGAGGGCGCCGGCGAGGACCGGGACCGCCAGCAGCAGCAGCACGGCCGTGATCAGGATGGCCCACGCAAACAGCGGCATCTTGTGCATGGTCATGCCGGGCGCGCGCATGTTCAAGATCGTCGTGATGAAGTTCGTGGCCCCGAGGATCGAAGAGGCGCCGGCGAGGTGGAGCGACAGAATCGCGAAATCGACACTCATGTCCGGCTGGCCGGCAATTCCCGACAGAGGCGGATAAAGCGTCCAGCCCGTTCCAGCGCCCGCTCCGGCGGTCATGGAAAGCACCACAAGAACGAGAGCCGGCGGCATGAGCCAGAAGGAGATGTTGTTCATGCGCGGGAAGGCCATATCCGGCGCCCCGATCATCAGGGGCACCATCCAATTGCCGAAGCCGCCGATAATGGCCGGCATCACGACGAAGAACACCATCAGAAGAGCGTGCGCGGTCACGAGCACGTTGTAGAAGTGCTTATCCGTAATGAATTGCAGTCCGGGATGCATGAGTTCGGCACGGATCATCATCGAGAAACCGCCGCCCACGAGTGAGGCGATCACTGCGAAGACGAGGTACATCGTGCCGATGTCTTTGTGGTTGGTGGAATACAGCCAGCGGGTGATGCCCGTCGGATGATGGTCGTGGCCGTGATCGGCCCCGGCGCTGTTGTGATGATCGGCGTGGGAAGCTGCACTCATGGACGCTTTCTCCGAAACGTAATTCTATTGAGCCGAGGCGAGTTTCACGCTGTCCGCAGTGGCGGGCGTGAGGCCGGCTTTTTCTTGTTCAACCCAGCGCTGGTACTCTTCCTTGCTGACCGCATCGACGACGATCGGCATGAAGGAGTGGTCGACGCCGCACAGTTCCGAGCACTGGCCGTAGTAGCGGCCCGGCTTCGTGATGCGCGTCCAGGTTTCGTTGATGCGGCCCGGCATGTTGTCGAGCTTCACGCCGAAGGCCGGGATCGTCCAAGCATGGATCACGTCGTTGGCGGTGAAGAGCAGGCGGATGTTGGTGTCGACCGGCAGAACGACGTGGCGATCGGTTTCGAGGAGGCGGTGTTGACCGGCCTTCACGTCGATTTCCGCGTCGGGGATCGCAATGGCGTCGAAGGAAACGCCCGTGTCCGGATACTCATAGGACCAGAACCACTGATTGCCGGTGATCTTAAGGGTCATCTCGGCGTCGGTCGTGCGGTCAAGGAAATAAAGCGTACGGTAGGACGGAACCGCGATGCCCACCAGGATGAGGACCGGCACGATGGTCCAGATCACTTCGATAAGGGTGTTGTGCGACCACTTGGCCGGAACCGGGTTGCTCTTCTCGTTGAAGCGGAAGATGCAGACCAGCAGGAGGGTGGCGACGAAGACGCTGATGACGGTGATGATCCACAGCAGCAGCGTGTGGAAGTCATGGAGCATTTCGGCCTGAGGAGTCGCGGGGGCCTGGATGCCGAGCTGCCACTCCGTCGGGAAGGAAGGGGTGGGCATTTGCTCTGCGGCAAACGCGGTCCCCATGGAAAAGATGCTCGAAACGACGGCGCAAAGCGCCAATGCCACACGACTCACACTCTGTCTCCATTACAACCCAGCGGGTGGCCACCGTTTAAGGGGCCGGACCGGGCGGTTCAACCGATATTTTTTGGGCGTTTGCAAATTCCCCTGCCACGCCAATGGGTTCCATAGAATCCTTCGGTTCCGCCCCGCGCGGAGACTAACCGAACGGGCCTCGCACGTAAAGGTAAAGCCCCGTATTCACAAAGGGTTGTTAACCCTTTCGCGGTGCGTATGTTTTCCGGAACGCGGGTCTTGCCGCGCGGCAGATCAAAGGGTTTTGTTTCACCGTCCGGTCGGTTAGACAGGCGCGAGACTCTGGTGCGCGCTTCAGGAGAATTTAGGTGAACGCAGTTCCGCCGCAAGATTCCAACAATGCCGATTCTCGTGCGAAGGCCAAGCGCCGCCGGGTGGTGCTGTTCGCCTGCCTTTTGGCGCTCGTCCCGTTGTTCATGTACGTGAGCTTCATCGTCAAAACCGCCGTGCGCGGACCTTAGAACGCAAACTGTCATCCTGGGGCTGGTCCCCGGGATCCAGGGTTACCACGCGTGATTTCTGCGGCCGTGCCGGTGTAAGCCGCATGTCGCGGCACCGAGATTTGGACTGACGCTAAATGACCACAGCCACCATCCTTCCTCACGTCAACGCCGTGCTCAACGCGTTGTCCACGATTCTGCTTATTGTCGGATTCGCGGCGATCAAATCCGGCCGCCGCGATGCGCACCGCAAGGTGATGTTGTCCGCGCTCGCGGTCTCGGGCGTGTTCTTGATCAGCTATCTGACTTATCATTTCACCGCGCCGACCTTTGTTTTCCCGGGGACGGGATGGACCCGGCCGGTCTACTTCGCGATGCTGATCAGCCATGTGGTGCTGGCGACCATCGTCACGCCGATGGTGATCGTGACGGCGTACCGTGCGCTTAAAGGCACGTTTGACCGCCACAAGGCGATCGCGCGCTGGACCATCGGCGCGTGGCTTTATGTAACGGTGACCGGTGTGCTGATTTACATGATCCTCTACCACGCCTATCCAGCACCGGAGCAGATGCAGTCCGAAAATTTGTCATCCCGGACAAGCCGTGTTGTCGCCGAAGGCGACGATGCGGCGCGGCTTGTCCGGGGCGACATGTTGAGTTTGGAACCCCAAGCGTACGGCATATAATGGACGAAAGAGAAGTTCTCGCGCGCGCGATGCCGCCGCCGGTCGATACGGCGGTGGACGGCAATTTCGCCGGCAAGATCACGCCGGCGTTCATGCATGAACTGCGCGGCTGGGTGAGCCTGCCGCTGGCCGCGCTGGCGTTGGCGGGATTGCTCGCGCTGCTGCTGGCCGCCTCGCGCGTGCCGGGCGCCGAGAAAGTCCTGACCTGGACCGGCGACAGCTTCTTCCAAAAAGGCCTGGTGGCGCACGTCACCTTCGCTTTCGTCATTTGGTACATGGGCGTGCACGGCGCGCTCACCGTGCTGATGACCGCGCAGATGCAGGGCGCGCGCGCCGCGCAAGGTTTCCTGTCGATCGCCGTTGGGCGCATCGGTGTTTACGGCGCGTGGTTGAGCCTGTTCCTGCTGCTCGGCCCCGTGCTTGCCGACTTGGGCGAACCGTCGCTCAACAACTATATCCCGGTGCTCGATCATCCGGTCTATTACGCGGGCCTTGCTCTGCTCGCGGTCTGCGTTGCGTTGCCGGTGCTGCGTTTGCTGGCGCTGATGGCGCGTGAACGCAACCCGGACGCGGCCGTGTTCTCGGTGGCCGCCGCCGGACTCATATATGTGCTCGCGCTGGTGTGTATCGCCGCCGCCGGTCTGACAATACCGGAGAACGTCGGACGTCAGGGCGCGAACGAGTACCTGATGTGGGGCGGCGGCCATGTGCTGCAGTTCGCCAACACCGCGCTGATGCTGTGCGCCTTCTATCTGATCTCGCGCGCCGCGCTTGGCGAAACGCCGCTGCCGGGTTCGTGGCTGAAGATCCTGATGCTCGTGCTGGTCGCGGGCGCGGCGGCGGGGCCGCTGCTGTATTTGACGCATGAGGCGGGCGGCGCCACGCAGCGCGACTTGTTCACGCGCCTTTATTGGTATGCGCTTCCACTTCCCACGACTGTGGTGCTCGGCAGCGTCGCGCTTCTCTTGTTCCGCCGCTGGAAAGACGCGATGAGCGGCGCGCCGGAGATCAAGGCCATCATTGCGGCGCTGTTCCTGTTCGCCTACGGCGGCGTGCTCGGCTTCTTCGAAGGCTCAATCGATACGCGCACACCCAGCCACTACCACGCGATGCTGATCGCCGTGACGCTGGCCTTCATGGCGCTCTACTTCGCGTTGTTTCTTCCCTTGCTCGGACGCCGTACGAAACGCCGGAAGCTGCGCACGACGATGTACGTCCTTCTGGGCGGCGGGCAGTTCCTGCATTCCACCGGACTATATCTAGCGGGTCTGGAAGGCGTGCTGCGCAAGACCCCGGGCGCCGCGCAAGGCCTTGATAGTCCTTGGAAGATTGCGACGATGTCGATCATGGGCCTCGGCGGACTGATCGCCGTGGCCGGCGGCATCATCTTCATCTTTCTCGCCGGGAAAATGCTTATTGGCAAACCCGGACCGGAACGGTAGACCAGCCTCGCTGAATGATCCCTTCCTGGCGGTTGGGCCATCGATGCTCGGGAACCGAGCCTCGTTGTTTAAAGAGTAGTGCCGCCGGAGGCGGCCCGGGGGGGTGGCACTGAGGTATTCAAAAAAGCAGTTACATTGAGCTGATGAAGCTGCGCATCGGCTTCCTCATCGCGATCAGCGCGATGGCGGGCTATGCGGCGGTCGCCAGCCATGTCGATGCACGGCAGCTCGTTGTGCTGTTCGTGGCCATGGTGCTCGGTTCGTCGGGCTCGGCCGTCTTCAATCAATACTATGACCGCGACATCGACCGCCTGATGACGCGCACCGCCAACAGGCCGTTAGCCGCCGGCACCATGGGCGACGCGCGCAAGGCGCTGCTGTTCGCCGGCGCCTTGCTGGTGACGGGCTGTGTGCTGGCCGCCATGGCCTTCAACTGGATCGTGGCGACGCATCTGTTCCTCGGCGCGTTCGTCTATGGTGTCGTCTACACCGTGTGGCTGAAGCGCAAGCACTGGACCAACATCATCATCGGCGGCGCCGCCGGCAGCTTCGCCGTGCTCGCGGGCGCGGCCGCGGTCGATCCGAACATCTGGCTGCTGCCGACCCTGATGGCGATCACGCTGTTCCTGTGGACGCCCTCGCACTTCTGGGCGCTCGCCATCCTCATCAAGGACGACTACGCGAAAGCCGGCGTTCCGATGCTGCCCGTCATCGCCGGCGACGCCACCTGCGCCAAATGGATCTTCGGCAACACCATCCTGCTCGTCATCTCGGCCATGCTGCCGGTGGCGTTCGGCGAACTCGGCGTGCTGTACGGCGTGATCTCCACCGCGTTCGGCGCGCGTTTCCTGTGGCTGAACGTGAAGCTGATGAAGGATCCGAGCCGCGATCTCGCGCGCCGGAATTTCCTGTTCTCGATGCAGTACCTGGCCGGTGTGTTCCTGGCCGTGGTCGTCGACAAGCACGTGCCGCTTCCCTTCTAGTCCGCCGAAGCGCCTCTCAACTTTAAAAATGAGTTGTCATTCCCCGCCGCGCAACGCGAGTGCGGGGAATCCATCGCGCACTGTCTCGTCATGGATCGCCCGGACGCTTCGCGCCGGGTGATGCCATCGAGGTGTCAGTGACGCGGAACCGCGGTGATGCAGTGGCCTCTACATCAAATCGACGGCGTGTTTCTTGAGATCGCTGAGTTCGCAATGGTCCAGCGCGCCTTCGTGGGTGGCGGTGAGCACGACCTTCGGCGCCTGACCGGCGTCGAGCGCCTGCTGCCAGCGCGGCGCGCACAGGCACCAGCGGTCGCCGGGGTTGAGGCCGGGGAAAGCGTACTCCGGCATTGGCGTTGAGAGGTCGTTGCCCATGCGTTTGCTGTAGGCGAGGAATTCAGCCGTCATCACAATGCAAACCGTATGAGAACCCAGATCGCCGGGTCCGGTGTTGCAGCAGCCGTCGCGGAAAAAACCGGTGACCGGTTTGGCCGAGCACATCTGCAGCGCGCCGCCGAGCACGTTGCGCGCGGGGCGCTGCTGTTCACTCATATCACGCGGCATATCAAATCCTCGTTCTACGGACGGTCTCGAATTTAGCACCGCGTGAATGCCCCGCAAGCCTTGGCGGCGTAGGCGGCGAAGCCTATGCTTGAGGTCTAACAAGTTCTGTCAGGTACTTATGTCGGAGAAGGACGTAACGGCCCCGGGAGCGCGCGGATCGGCCACCGTGGCGCCGGCCGATGTTGCCCGCATCTGGGCTGTCATGAGCCATGAAATCCGCACGCCGTTGATGGGTGTTGTCGGCATGCTCGAGGTGTTGAACCGCACCGGCCTCTCCGACGAACAGCGCCGGATCATCTCAACGGCCGAAGAATCCTCCGTCGCGCTGATGCGTATCATCGACGACGTGCTCGACTTCGCCAAACTCGAATCCGCGCAAGTCAAACTCGAGGAATCCATCGCCGATCCGGCGGCGATCCTGGAAGGCACGGCGGACGTGCTCGCGACGATCGCGGGAACCAAGCGGCTTGTGCTGACCTGCGAGGCTGAAGGCGCGCTGCCGCCGGTGCTGTGCGACGCGCTGCGCTTGCGCCAGGTGCTTTTGAACATCGGCGCGAACGCGGTGAAATACACCGAGACGGGGACCGTCGCGCTGACGGTGTCGTTGATGGACAGTCGTGACGGAACCGCGACGCTGCGGTTCAGCGTGACCGACACCGGCGAGGGCGTGCCGCTCGATCTGCAAGGCTACCTGTTCCAGCCGTTCTGGCAACTCGCGGGCCGCGAAGCGTCGTTGAGCGGCATGGGCGGCGTGGGGCTGGGCCTGGCGATTTGCCGCACGCTGGTGGACGCCATGGGCGGACAGATCGCGGTCGATAGCCGGCCGGGCGAGGGGACGCGCTTTGATGTCGATGTGAGTTTCAGGATCGCGCCGGCGAAGGTCGCGCGCCCGCGCCTCGATGACATGGAAGTCGTCACCGTCGACACCGGCGATGCGGCGCTTGGCATTGCCGCGCGATATCTGGAAGGCGCGGGCGCGAGCATTGTGCGCGTGGATACGCTGGGGGCATTGGGGCGCCATGTGCCGGCCGCGAACAAGCGCGTGATCGTGCTCCTTGGCGCGGACACGGAAGCCGAGGACGTGGAGGCGACGTCGGCTGCTTTGCAGCGTATGGGCTCCGACCGGTTATCCTCCATCGTGTGGTTGCATCGCGGCGCGGCGGGAAGTTTGCCCGTGCGTTCCGGAGTCTGGCCCGTGCGCGCGAACCCGATGCGGCGCGGCGATTTGTTCGCCGCCGTCACGAAAACCGGCAACGCGCGGGAAGGCGACGGCGTGGCGGTTGTCGCGCGCCATCAGGAGCGCTTGATCGATCCCAACGCGGCGGTGCAAGCGGCGCGGGCCGACGGCATGGTCATCCTGATCGCGGAAGACAACAAGGTGAACCAGGAAGTGCTGCGTCAACAGCTCGCCATCCTTGGGTACGACTGCGATATCGCCTCGACGGGCCGTGCGGCCCTCAAGAAGCTGAGTGAACGAAGCTACCCCTTGCTCCTGTGCGATTGCCACATGCCGGGCATGGATGGCTTCGAACTGACGCGCGCCATCCGCGGCAATGAGAACGGCGAAACGCACATGCCCATCGTCGCCGTGACGGCGAACGCGGTGCCGGGCGAAGCGCAGCGCTGCCGCGCGGCGGGCATGGACGACTATCTTGCCAAGCCGATCGAAATCAGCGCGCTTCAGGCCAAGCTGAGCCGCTGGATCGGCCCGGCGCAGGCGCACCCGACGTGGAGCGGCGCGGCGGCGGTTCACGCGGGCGAGCCGGCGGAAAAGCTGCTGGACCTGCGCGGATTGTCGGTCGTGTACGGCAACGATCCGCAGCGCCTCGCACCGATTCTCGAACAATGGTCGAACGGCATGCGCGAGATGCTCAAGGACCTGGAAGACAGTGTCGAGGCGAAGTCCTGGGAGGCGGCGCTGGCGGCGACGCATCGTATAAAAGGCAGCGCCGGCGTCGCGGGTGCGGCGCGCGTGTCGAGCTCGGCGGCGGCGCTCGAGGTGGCCTTGCGCGGCGGCAATGCCGCGGCGGTCGCAAGCGAACGCGCGCGCGTGCGCGCGCTGATTCAGACATCATTGAATGAAGCGGCGGACTGGCGCCGGGCCGCGAAGGATCAGGCGCGCCTCATGCAAACGCCGGCGCCGTGAGACGCGGGGATCAGGCGGCGGTCTCGGACGCGGCGGCGTCGTGCGGCGAGAGGATGTACCCCGACCCGCGAACGGTCTTGATCATCACGGGACGCTTCGGATCGACTTCGATTTTGTGGCGCAGGCGCGTGACCAGAACGTCGATGCTGCGGTCCATGGGGTCCCACTCCCGCGACAGGACCTTGTCCATCAGATCCTCGCGCGTTTGCACCTTGCCGGCGTTTCGGATGAGATGCCCGAGCAGGCGGCATTCGTTGCCGGTGAGCATCGCTTCGGCGCCGCTTTTTGAACGGAAGAGACCGGCGTCCTGGTCGAGAGTCCAGCCTTGATAGGTCAGTTTGCCGTGAGGGACTGCGCTGCGGGCGGCCTGCGGCGTCGCGGCGAGCGCGCCGGTGCGGCGCAGGACGCTTCGGATCCGCGCGAGCAGTTCGCGTTCCTCGAAGGGCTTGGTGAGATAGTCGTCGGCGCCGCATTCCAGACCGACAACGCGGTCCATGATCTCATGGCGGGTGGACAGGATGATGATGCCGAGCGTCTTGTACTGCTCGCGCAGATACCGCGTCAGGGCGAAGCCGTCTTCGCCGGGCAGGCGCAGGTCCATGATGACGAGGTGGATCGGCGTATCGGTGAGGACGCGGCGCATGTCCTTGCCGTCCGTCGCCAAGGTGACTTCATATCCTTCGCCGCGCAGGTATATATCTAGGACGTCGCGGACGAATGGATCGTCCTCGACCACCAGAATGCGGGGCGGGGTCTGCGAAACCTTGGAGTTATCCATCCAAAAAACTCGCGTTTTCAAAGCGATACGAGACGCAGACGGGGGTTCAGTGGGTCCCGGTGAAAGCAGTATACAACCCAGGATGAAATTTCCTACCCCTCGTTTGAGCCTTCAAATGACACCCGCGCGCGCCGGCGACGGCGCATGAGTGCGATCTCCGTCATGCTGGTGGACGACGATCCCTTTATCCGTGAGGTGGTCGCGGCGGCGCTGAGCGTGACACCCGGCGTTCATGTGCAGAGCTTCGCGTCCGGTGAGGATGCGGTCGCAGGCGCGCGCGTGGCGCCGCCGGACATCATCGTGCTCGATTTCACGATGCCGGGCGCCGACGGCCTTGCGATCCACCGTGATCTGAAGGCCGCGCTCGGCGACATGCCGCCGGTGATTTTCCTGACCGCGCGTGAAGACGCCGATCTTGTCGCGCGATTGCGCGCGGCCGGCGCCGTGGGTGTGCTCGCGAAACCCTTCGATCCGTCTGTGATCGCGCACGAGATCCTGAAACTCGGCGCCCGCCCGCGCAAGGCGACGCCGCGCGATACACGCCTCGATGCGGTGGCGGCGGGTTTCCGCGCAAGCCTGCCGCAGACCATGGCGCAGATCGACCAGGAATGGCGTGCGCTGCGGCGCGAGTGGCAAGCTCCTGTCGCCGCGAGTCTGATCATGCGTGTGCATAAACTCGCGGGCGCGGCGGGCTTGTTCAAACTGCACGACTTCGGAAACGCCGCGCGCGCCGTGGAAATCGCGGCGTTGGTGCAAGCGGATGCCGAGAAGCGCGGCGAAGCGGTGGATGTTGCGGCGTTGGAGCCGGCGGTGGCCGCGCTGTGGGTGCATGCGATTGAGGCGATGGGGAGGGGGTGATGAACCTCGCCAGTCCGCCTACGGATCGAGTAAGCTGAAGGCCGACCCTGCGACTTTGACGGCGCTACGGGATAGACATGGCTCTCTTGAAAACCTTTGGGGCGACGCCTTCGGATACGGCTTCGGCGCCCTCACCGAAAAAGAAGCCCGGTTTCTCAGCCGGTCACCGGCTGACGCCGTCCGAGCTCTCATTGATGGACGCCGAGGCCGAGGTGGCGTTCGATGAGCTCGATCGCCTGGCCGCTGAGCGCAAGGCCGCGAAGACTGCTTCCAAAAAGTGAAATTGCCGACGACGCTGAAAGAGGCGCTGCGCCTGGCGGAGACGCGAGGGCCCGGCGTGCTCGAGGATTTAGGGGGGGGCAAGCCGTTAGGCGGATCTTCCCCTCGATCCTCCGCCGGGCGGGAGGGGGTTTCAAGTGGTGCCGGATGAGGGGATTGAACCCCCGACCTTCGGTTTACAAAACCGCTGCTCTACCGCTGAGCTAATCCGGCGTCGCCATTCGCAAAGAGGCCCGGAAAATAGGGCCGGGCCTCCAAAAGGGCAACTCACTAAAAACGCCGCTATTTCTTCGTGTCCTGACGCACTTTTTCATAAAGCGCCACAGCGGCCGCGTTGGAGACGTTGAGGCTTTCCATGTCGCCGGCCATGGGCAACTTGGCGACGTGATCGCAGGTTTCGAGCACGAGGCGGCGCACGCCTTCGCCTTCGGCGCCGAGCACGAGCGCAATCCGGCCGCCGAGTTTGACCTGACCCACCATGTCCTTGGCGTGGGCGTCGAGACCGACGACCCAGAACTGATGTTCCTTTATCTCTTCGAGCGCGCGCACGAGGTTGGTGGTTTTGACGTAAGCAATCTTATCCAGCGCGCCGGAGGCCGATTTCGCCATGACGCCGTTTTCCTCGGGCGCATGGCGGTCGGGCGCGATCACGGCGACCGCGCCGAACGCCGCGGCCGATCGCAAGATGGCGCCGACGTTGTGCGGATCGGTGACCTGATCGAGCACCATGATGCATGCGTTGGGATTGGCGCTGGAAAGCTCGAGCACATCGGTGAGGTTGTGATCGAGCGCGCGCGTGAGCATCGCGATGCCTTGATGCACGGCGTCCTCGCCGACGACGGCGTCGATCTCGCGGCGCGAGCAGGTGCGTGCATTGCCGAGATCGCCCGCGTCTTCCGCGAGCTTGGCCAGCGCTTCCGCGGTCCCCATGAGCCTGAGAATCTTGCGTGAGGGATTGGTCAAGGCCGCCGCGACGGCGTGGTGGCCGTAGAGCCAGACTTCGCCCGACTTGTGGGCCGGCGCCTCCTTTCGCTCGCCGCGGGCGGCTTCCGGCCGGCCGATTTGGCGCTCGGCGGGCGGGGTCGAACGGCGCCCCTGGTTGCCGGTCTTTTGTCCAGGCCGTTGAGAACGGATGTGTTTTGACATTTTTTGAGCGTCCTTTTTTGCCCGGCGTAACGATGTTCTTTCACGTTGACAAGCAAGGACCAACCCCCTACTTGGAGGCCCTTCCGAGAGACCGGCTTCCCAAACGATTTCCACAGGTTAGGAGGGGTGGCCGAGCGGTCAATGGCAGCAGACTGTAAATCTGCCGACTTATGTCTACGAAGGTTCGAATCCTTCCCCCTCCACCATCCTGCTTCGCCCTTCGGGCTACGCAGGATTATCCTTCAAGGTCGTACGAAGCAGGATGCCCTGCGCAGCTTTAGCGGAGCAGGGCTGTTCTAACCGACGAGTATCGATATGACCGAAACGCTTCCCGACCGCCTGTCCGTCAATCCGCAGAGCCCTCACTATAATGAGGAGCTCCTGAAGAAAGACGTGGGTGTGCGTTTCAACGGCGTCGAGAAGAACAACGTCGAGGAATACTGCGTCAGTGAAGGTTGGATCAAAGTGGCCGCCGGCAAGACGCTCGACCGGCGCGGCAATCCGATGACCATCACCCTCAAGGGCAAGGTCGAGCCCTATTACCGTTCGCCGGAAAGCGCCGCTTAAGCGGCGCGGCGACTCTGACGTCCTATCCGTCCCGCCAAGGATATTTCACGGGCGCTTTCGTGCCTGGAGCGGTGTGCCACCCCCCAGAGCTTGCGCCCAGTTACGTGCGGCCATCGGCAATAATCCGCCGAGCGTGTTTTGCCGCGCTCTTGTCTGTGCGGCCTTGCCCGATCTTTGTGCGCCGCGCTGCATTGAAGAATCATCGAACGATCACAGCCCGTTAGGGCGGCTTTGTTACATTTTTAGGCGCAGGTAAAACCCTTGCGCGGAGGACCGCCGAGTGATCCGCGAGGCCTTTGAATTCACGAAGATTTTTCGTGATGAAACTGCAAAAAACCGCGCGGGGACCCCACACTCTGTGGTAAAAAAGCACTTCGCTTTAGAGCGTGGAGGGGTACGTCTGAAATGACGCACCTGTGCTCAGGCGGCGTTCGCCCGAAAAGGGCTTCGGCTCAAGTGAGGAGAGGTATGCTGAACCTTCGTTGCGCTACGCATTTTGCTGCGGCCGCGGTTGTCGTGTTTGCGGGCGCTGGCGCGTATGCGCAGACCCAGAAAAACCAGGTGCCGGTTGAGGCCTTCATCGCGGAATCGATGCCCGCCGGTGTTCAGGTGCTCGGTACGGAAGTCGACGGTCCGGTCTTCGCGACCGCCGCCGGGCGTACGCTTTATGTGTGGCCCGAGAATGATCAGAACGACCAGGGTGTGCGCGGCGAGCGTGAAGGCAAGCCGACCTGCACCGACAAGGTCGCGCGGGTGACCGCGGGCTTCCAGGAGCCATATCCGCCCAATCTCATCGAAGTGGACGTCGATACGCGTCCGTCGTGCGCGGCGTTGTGGCCGCCGTTCCTCGCGGACGCCGGCGCTAAGCCGGTTGGCAAGTGGACCATCGTCGAGCGTCCCGACGGCGCCAAGCAGTGGGCCTATGAGGGCCTCGCGGCTTATACCTCGGTTCTCGACCGTGAGCCGGGTGACGTGATCGGCTCGGCCAAAATGCACGCCGGCGGCGATTCAGGCGCAAAGCGCAGACCGATCGGACCTGAGGCGGATGTGCCGGCGCAATTCGAAGTCGTGACTCTGCCGCTGGGACGCATGCTCACCGATATTAAAGGCTTCTCGGTCTATACGTGGGATCGCGACGGCGCCAACAAATCGAACTGTGACGCCGCCTGCCAGGAGACCTTCGCCCCCATGCTGGCGCATGCGTCGGCGCCGAAAGTGCACGGGGACTGGGGCGTGATCGAACGCTCCCCGGGTGTGTTTCAGTGGACGTACCGCAAAAAGCCGCTCTACTCGATGCTCGGCGAAGAGCAGCGCGGCGCGTTTCATGGCTCGGATATTCCGGGCTGGCACAATGTGTTCACGCAGCCGGCGCCGGCGTTCCCGAAGGGCTTCGCCGTTCAGGACGCGCCCGGCGGGCAGGTGCTGGCCAACGCCGAAGGCCGCACGGTGTACATTTATACCTGCGTCGACGATACGCTCGATCAGCAGATCTGCGATCACCCCGCCCTCAATCAGAAATACCGCCTCGCGATTTGCGGCGGCTCGGATGCTGCGCGCTGCGTGAAGCAGTTCCCGTACGTGACGGCGAGCGCTTCCGAGCGTTCGACCTCGCGCATCTGGCAGATCAAGACCATCGACACGAGCACCGGCAAATACGTCGCGGAGAACGCGCCGAACGCGACGCGCGTTTGGACGTATCGCGACCGGCCGCTGTATTACTTCTTCAAGGACACGACCCCCGGCGACACGTATGGGGATTCATGGGGTGAGAACAACGGCTGGATCAATGGTTTCCACGCCTTCTTCACCCGCGAGGAATTTCGCAAACAGTATCTCGACACTTCAGGGAGCGGCCGTCGATGAAACACATCATTCTGTCCACTCAGGTCTCCGCCTTCGCGATCGCGGCGAGCCTCGCGCTCACGGCCGGTGGCGCCAACGCGCAACAGGCCATGAAAGAGGGCGCCCTCGGCGTCCAGAACCGCTCCATCGGTTATGTGATGGTGTTCGAGAACCGCTCGATCTATCAGGCGAAGGACGCGAAGACCCAGTGCCCGACGGCACTGAACGACGGCCCGCCGGAGCAGTTCAAGAAGCTCTATCCCGATACCGGCGAGCGCACCGTCGAAGGCACGCGCCTCGCATGGGAAGGCGAACTGTGGAACCCGACCGCGAAGGAGCTGAACGTCCCGTACTACGAAGTGCAGGGCAAGGTCGGCCGCGGCATGAACCTCGACGGCAAGGTCGGCCCGAATGACTACGTCGATCCGGACACCGGCGAGAAGGGCATCGACAACCAAATCTACCGCACGGTCGGCTGCACGTTTAACTACCGCGACGGCCAGACCTCGACCCTGACGCCGCAATGGCGCCGCGCCACCTACAACATCTTCGTCATCGAGCTGACGGACGTGGACAGCCTGCAGAACGACGACGACGTGACCGTGACCACCTATCGCGGCAAGGACCGTCTGATCACCGATGCGACCGGCAACGAATACCTGCCGGGCGGCTCGCAGACTCTCGATACGCGCTGGGGCAAGCGCTACATCACCGCCTTCAAGGGCAAGATCAAGGACGGCGTCCTGACCACGGAAGCCAAGGACCTGATCATGCCGGCGGCGTCGGTCTACGCGCCGCGCGACGGCGCGCCGGACATCATCTACCGCGACATGCGTTTCCAGCTGAACCTGACGGACACGCAGGCGAACGGCTACATGGGCGGCTATGCCGACGTGTGGACCTGGTACTACCACTCGCACAAGACCCGTGACTCGCGTCACCAGGCGTACGGCGGCACCGCCGGTCCGACCCTGTACCGCGCGCTGATGAAGAACGCCGATGGGTTCCCGGATGCGGACGGCCGGAAGACCGCGATCTCCACCGCGCTCGACGTGAAGTTCGTGCATGTTTTCGTGCAGCACCCCGGCGCTCAGGTGGCCGGTATGGTCAATCATGGAACGCAGTCGGCTGAAGCCGCCGCGACTGAAACGCGCGCACGCGAGTAACGGAGGATTTGTTAGTGTCTTCGAAAGTACGTCTCTCCTCGCTCCTGCGCGGCAGCGCGATCGGTCTTGTGGCCGCTTTCGCGCTTTCCAGCTGCTCGGGACCGACGGGCAGTGAAGGAGCCAAGACCGCGGCGAGCAAGCAAGTCGCTGCGGTGGCGGAACCGGAGTCTTCCGGCGCCGAGCCGCGTCTGCGCCTGATCACACGCGATCAGTACCTCAATACGTTGGCTTATGTGTTCGGCGCGGATGTGCGCCCGGACGTGGAATTCGCGCCGGTGGAGCGCGTCGACGGCCTGCTTCGCCTCGGCACCTCGCGCGCGGGCGTCAATGACACGCAGCTTGAGTTGTACCAGAAGACCGCGCAGTTCGTGGCCGCTCAGGTGATCGAGCCCACGCGCCGCAACTTCGTCATCACCTGCAAGCCGGCCAATGAGAAGGCCGCCGACGCCGCTTGCGCGTCACAGGTGCTGAACCGGGTCGGACGCCTGATGTTCCGCAAGTCGCTGGAGAAGGACAAGCTGGACGAACTGGTCAGCCATGCCAACGCCGCCGCGGATCGGCTGGGCGACTTCTACGCCGGCCTCGCGGTGTCGATTGAAGAGATTCTTATGAGCCCGAAGGCGATGCTGATCGCCGAAAAGGCCGAGCCGGATCCGAAGAATCCGGGCCACATGCGCCTCGACGCCTATTCGCTTGCTTCGCGCCTGTCGTACTTCCTGTGGGACGCGGCGCCGGATGAGGCGTTGCTGAAAGCCGCCGAGACCGGCGAGATCCTGACCGAGAAGGGCCGGGCGAAGATCGTCGACATGATGATCGCCAGCCCGCGCCTGAAAGACGGTCTGCGCGCCTTCTTCGACGACATGTACGACTTCGAGAAGATGACGACCCTGGCCAAGGATGCGCTGGTATATCCGGCGTTCACCGGTCTCACCGCGGAAGACGCGCGTGAGCAGACCTTGCGCACGGTCACGGATCACCTGATCACCAAGAAGGGCGACTACCGCGACCTGTACACGACGCGCACCACGTTCCTGTCGCCGCCGCTGGCCGCGTTGTACCAGCTGCCGACGACCAAGGGCTGGATCGAGTACCAGTTCCCTGAATCGAGCCCGCGCGCCGGCGTGCTGACGCATATCAGCTTCCTGGCCTCGCACTCGCATCCGGGCCGCAGTTCGCCGACCCTGCGCGGCAAGGCCTTGCGCGAACTGCTGCTCTGCCAGCCGGTTCCGCGTCCGCCTGCGAACGTCGATTTCTCGGCCCTCGAGAATCCGAAGGCGGAACACAAGACGCAGCGCGATCGCGTCAACTTCCACCTCGAGAATCCCGTGTGCGCCGGTTGCCATCGCATTACCGACCCGATCGGTCTCGCCATGGAGAACTTCGACGGCTCGGGCCGCTATCGTACGAGTGAACGCGGCGCCACGATCGACGCCAGCGGCAATCTCGACGGCAAGCAGTATACGAGCGTGGTGGGGCTTGCGACGGCGCTGCACGATCACCCGGGCCTGACGTCGTGCCTGGTCAAACGGGTGTACTCTTACGGCACCGGCAGTCAGACCACGAAGGACGACGCCGAGATGCTGAAGTTCTTGAACGCGCGCTTTGAGTCGGCGGGCTACCGTGTGCCCGACTTGTTGCGCACGGTCGCGTTGAGCAAATCGTTTTCGGAATTCAAAGAAGCGGCTCCGGCCGCGGTTGAAGCGAAAACCGCTTCCGCCGCACCAGCCACTCACTAAGGGAGACAAGCGTCATGTACGATTTCAATAGACGTCGGGTCCTTCGCGGCATGCTGGGTGGCGGCGCCGTGACGGTTGGTTTACCGCTGCTTAACGCCTACCTGAACGGCAACGGCGACGCGATGGCCGACGGCCGTCCGATGCCGGTGCGCTTCGGGACCTGGTACTGGGCCCTCGGCATCGCCAAGGCGGCGTTCGTGCCGAATAAGCTCGGCGCGGGCTACGACATGAAGCCGGAAATGGAAGCGCTGAAGCCGGTGCAGCAGCACTTCAACGTGCTGACCAACTACACCGCGTTCCGCGACAACGCGCCGAACCTCTGCCACTTCTCGGGCTGGGTGATTTCGCGCACCGGGACCGCACCGATGACCGGCGGCAACATCCCGGGTGAAACCGTGGACGTGACCATCGCCAACCAGATCGGCCGCACCACGCGCTACAAGATGCTGACGGCCTCGGCCGACGGCAACGCGCGCGACACCTTCTCTTACGACAACCCGACGACCCCGAACGCCTCGGAAGTTTCGGGCCTCAAGTTCTACTCGCGCCTGTTCGGACCGGACTTCCAGGACCCGAATGCCCCGACGTTCACGCCGAGCCCGAAGGTCATGGTGCGTAAGAGCGCCATCTCCGGCGTCCTCGATGACGTGAAGGACCTGGAGAAGTCGGTCGGCGCCGACGACAAGGCGCGCCTCGACCAGTACTTCACCGGCCTGCGTCACCTGGAAAGACAGTTCGACCAGCAGCTCACCAAGCCGGAACCGATCGCGGCCTGTAAGAAGCCGGGCAACCTCAAGGAAGACACCAAGGTCGGGTCCGACGTGACGATCATCGCCTCGCGCCACAAGATCATCACCGATCTGATGGTCATGGCGGTGGCCTGCGATCAGACCCGCGTGTTCAACATGTCCTACGGCGGCAACAGCGCGACGAAGGCCGGCTTCGAGAAGCCGTCTCACACCGCGACGCATGAAGAGCCGTGGGATACGACGGTCGACTATCAGCCGACGTGCTCGTGGTTCACACGCCGTGCGATGGAAAACTGGGCCTACTACGTGAAGTCCTTCGCCGAGTTCAAGGAAGGCGCCGGCAGCCTGCTCGACAACTGCTTCATCATGGCGAACAGCGACCACGGCCTCGCGCGCATTCACGCGCTCGACGGCATGGCCCTGTTCACCGCCGGCCGCGCCGGCGGCAAGGTGAAGGCGGGTCTGCACATCGACGGCGGTGCGACCGCCACGACGCGCCTCGGCTACACCGCGATGCGCATCATGGGCCTCGATGTCCCGTCGTGGGGCACCAAGAGCAACCTGACCTCGAAGGAAATCGGCGAAATCCTCGCCTAAGCGTTCCTTTAAGGCTGCGGGACGGCAGGGGGCCCCACCGGGCCCCCTGTTTTTTGTCTTCACGGGACGGTGACTTCGATGTTCCGGCCCGTTCTGGCTCTCCCGCCGGGCCCGCATTTCGTGCCACCATTGGCGCGGCATCGCACAAGGGAGGACGCCATCGAAGACATCATTTCGAAACTGCTGGGGGACTTCGAGCGCGGCAAGATGTCGCGCCGCCACCTCATTTCCACGCTCGCCGTCACGGCGGCGGCGTCCGCCGCGCCCGTGATCGCGGCCGAGCCCAACAAAGGCTTTAAGACCGTCGCGGTCAATCACCTGTCCTACAATGTGAAGGATTACAAAAAGACGGCGGCCTTCTATCAGGACCTGATGGGCATGACGCCGTCCCACGACAACAACAAGACCCAGTGCTTCCTGGAGTTCGGCAACAGCTTTGTCGTGGCGCGCAACGCCCGCGACGGCCGCGCGCCGGGCACCATCGACCACGTGGCCTACACCATCGACACCTGGGACAAGGCGGCGGTGGAAGCCGAGCTGAAGCGCCGGGGCTTCGATCCGCGCCCGGACACGGACAACAGCTTCCACATCGTCGATCCGGACGGTTTCGATGTGCAGATCTCCGGCCGGGGCATGGACCCGAAGTTGATCTAAGACGTTGAGGCGAAACAGGGGGCCGAAAGGCCCCCCTGTTTTTTCCGCCGAAGAGATGGCGAAACCCCCGCGGCCGAAGGCCGGTTCATCGTAAATCCCGCGCCACGGCGGCGAGAAATCCGCCCGCCGAATAGACGTAACGCCCGATCATGCGGCGCGGCTCCAGGATCACGCGCCACGCCCATTCGAGATTGAGCGTCTTGACCAGGCTGGGCGGAGTTGGGGTTAGTCCCAGCGCCATCTTCACCGCTTGCCCGACACACAGCGCCCAGCAAGCCGGCAAGCGGCCGCGATACGCGTCGATGAATATTTCACTCTTTGGCGCGCCGAGCCCCATGAACAGCATGGTCGTGCGATGCGCGCGGATCGCCTCGACCAGCGCGTCGCTGCGTGCGGCGTCTGTCTCGAAGCCAAAATCCGGCACGGCTGTCTGGCTGGCGAGGCCGCGTTCTTCCGCCCAGGCGCGGATCGCCGCGGCGGCGGCCTCGTTATCGACAACGAAGAAAAAGCGATGCTGCGCGGGAAAGGAGCGGCGGCGCATGATGTTCATGGCGATATCGCATCCTGTCACCCGGCCCGGTGAGGGAGCGCCGCGCAGCTTGGCATAGTAATGAACCGGAAAACCGTCGCAGACGATTTCCGCGGCGCGGTCATAGGCCCGCCGAAAGGCGGGATTGCCGTGCAACAGCGCGACATGCTGGATATTCGGCGTCACGATCAAACCCAGCCCGCCGCCCGGCGGCGGCTCGTCGACGACCTTGTCGGCGATCTGGGCTGCCGTCAGCGAACTGATGCTGAGGCCAAAAATCCGCCGGCCGCTCACGGATTGGCCTTCGTGCAGGTCGCTTTGAGGGTCTTGCAGATATCCGGCGCGCCGCGCGGACCGCAGATGCTGTCGGCGCGAGTGTCGGACACGTTCAGCACCCCGTAATGGGTCAAAGACGTATCCTTCAAGATCGGCGGATCGGCGGCATGGGCGTCGCACGCCGAGTAGCGGTCATGCGCGGCCAGGTAGCGGGCGAAGCGGCTGTGAGCGATGTAATTATTGTCCCAACCCATCGCACCATAGGTGTTGAACACCGATGAAACATCCAGCCTGTCGCAATTGAGACAGCCGAGATAGTCCCGGTGCAACGGAGGCGAAAGCCGACGGCGATGGAGATTACCAGGTTCTCGAGGCCTGCCTCCGCGCCCAGATCCGCCAACAACAGTCCGATCAGGGCGCATTGACCCGCCCGAAGGCGAAGGCCAAACCCGGAAGCACGCCGAAGTGATCCCGCCGGCCGTTGCCGCGAATCACGCCGGCCCGATCAATAGGCGTTACGGTTGATCAGCCCCACGAAGGGCGTCATCAGCAGAATGCGTAGATCGAAGAAAACCGACCAGTTCTCGATGTACCAGAGATCATGGGCAACGCGGCGGCGAATCTGAACGTCGTCCTCGATGGTGCCGCGCAGGCCGTTGACCTGAGCCCAGCCGGTGATGCCGGGGCGCACGCGGTGGCGGGAATAAAGTTGTACCGCTTTTATCGGCGATCTCTTTTCTTTTCTCTTAAAATCACATTTAGCTTTATGAATTTCGCGCGCTAATTCGTTTGTGATCGGCGGCTTTTCAATGCCGAGTTGCGGAAATCATAAAAACAGATTTCGAGTGTTTACTACTTATCGTTGCGGCTCTCGCCCGATCCGAACGAAAACCAAACACCGCGACTGGCTGCGGCACACCTCAAACGAATAGGTTCGTGAACATGCCACGCACACTTAAACAGATTTTGGATGAATTGCCTCCGAAGCGGCGGAAGGAAATTGATCGTCGCTTCAAGGAACTGGTCAACGAGGTCGAATCTCTGCGCGAGCTTCGCCGCCTCTCGGCGCGGTCTCAAGCCAAGGTCGCAAAGGTCCTGAAGTTCAGCCAACCGGCCGTATCCAAAATCGAGAAGCAGACAGATTTGTATCTTTCGACGCTCCGAAATTACGTCGAGGCCATCGGGGGAGAACTGGACGTCGTCGTCCGCCTCCCCAATCGAAAGCCGGTAAAGGTCAAATCGCTCGAAGATGTCAGCAAGTCAGCCTGAACGGTCTACTCACACGCCAAAGCTTCGGCGGACAAGGCGGCGCGACCGCCTCGCTCGCGGTGCGAGCGGAGGCGCTGGAGCGGGTGAAGGGAATCGAACCCTCGTCATAAGCTTGGAAGAGCGTCGGCGAGTCCGTTTCACACCAAGAGGTTAGCTAAGGGCTTCGGAAATTTCAGCAAAATTCCAGCGTTTGAACTTACCGGCTTTTACCGTTCGTTCCCGGTATCTCCTGAGTGCCGTGTCACAGTTTCGCATAGCGCTCAGTCCTGCCTCCCGCGCAATAGCTACGGATAGTCTGTAGACTCATAGACATCCAATGGTTGAACCTGCGTCAAAGGATTAATCTTTGGGCAGGGAATGTCACCAGCAAAGCTTAGAAAACCGAGCAGGCCCTTGATCAGAACACTCGCCGAGAACATCCGGCGAATACGTTATGAGCGCCGCCTGTCGCAGGAAGAGCTTGCTGACATATGCGGACTACATCGCACATATGTCGGCTCAGTCGAACGCGGCGAGCGCAATGTCACACTAAGTTCTCTCGAATTGCTCGCCAAAGCGCTGGGCGTCTCAGTTGTCGATCTCTTAACAGTACACAACGAATGACTGCCCCGTCGCCGTCTGATCCCAAACGCTATGTCGCAGCGATTCGTGCAATGCGACTGAGCATCTACGATCCGATTCAAATAGGTCAGCCAGATATCTGGATTCCCACCCCTGAATTACAGACACTTTTAAACAACGGCCTGCGCGGTCTCTCTCTGGCTGGTTTACCTCTCCGCACGCGTTCGAAAGTTGTGAAAACCCGTGTTTGCGAAGTCTTGGGTTATCCAGTGCCGTCATCTTTCAAGAAAACTCAACCGCGCTTTCCAGGGCAGATGTTCGATACATACACACAAAAATCGAACAACTTGCAGGTCTGGAATGAAGAGCTGTCGGCCTCACGCCGCTATGTGATTATCCGCATTTCGGATGCCGATGTGATCCTGGCTGTGAAAGTTGTCACGGGTGATACGCTAGCGCTGCTCGACACCACCGGAACGCTCACACGCAAATATCAAGCACGCTGCATTCCCGGCGCTCAATCCACGGAATTAATCGCAACGCAAGACACGCCTCATCTCTTGCCATTCGTCGCACCAAATATCGACTTGGGCCGGATCGCTTCTCCAGTCTTCCATCCTGCAGCGGGCCAGATTTTGCCTATTAGCGCGATCTTTGCACGCCTATCGGCGCTGGTTGGTAGCCGCTTTACCGATACCGGTGCAGATCAGGAACGCAATCGGGGTGCAGCCCTGCACAAGCTGGTCTGTGGAGCTCTAGGCTATCTCTCTTATCAGGATGATGGGCAATTTCCCGATGTTCGCCATCAGCTTCTCGAAGTGAAGCTGCAAACCTCGCCCACTATTGATCTCGGTCTTGTCACACCCGAAAGCATAGAACCATTGGACGTACCGATGATCGGCGGCCGGCAAATTCGTCATTGCGATGTACGGTACGGAATATTCTACGGCAATATCACTAACGGCACAGTCGAACTGACGCACTTCTTCCTGACGACCGGCGTCGCTTTTTTCACCCGCTTCCCGCAGTTTCAGGGAAAGGTCTTAAACGCGAAGCTACAAATTCCGTTACCGGCCGACTTCTTCGACACGTAAACCGAACGCCTGCCAGACAAGGCTATCGATCTCGAATTCCATATTCTGCGCCTCGGGCCCATGATTGGCCTCATAGATGCTCTTTGCACGAGCAATAATGTCCTTTGAGAGCGGCAGACCAGGGTCGGGTAAAGGAAACCGTTCGACATATTGGGTTATGAAGCGCCGCCGCCCCGCATAAAGCTTGTTATTAAAGCGGTGATCGTAAAACGTCTCAGCAAACGTCGAATTGGCAACTGCTGCTGCAAGCCAGAGAATATCTGCATCTTCTTCGCGGCTCGCCACAAGCCAGTAGCAATCGCCGTTTACAACGGACCCACTTAGATCAATCCAGAAGGTGGGGCGCTCCGAAATATCCCGGAAGACAAGCTTGGGAGCGCTCCACGTCTGTGGGTCTTGGGGCACCCAAAGCTCATACCAACGCCGCCCAGCCTCAATTACGTATGAGCGACTTTCAAGCGTTGTACGATGAGATTCCAGGTAGGCGTGACTTTTGGGGTACTTCTCAAGCGGAATCGCCTGTCGGTTTCCTTGCGTTACCTCATGCGGATATAAAATCGCGCGATCTTTCTTAGGTTGTATGGCGCGAAAACGACCAGCACCATGATGGGTAGTAAGAGGGCGAAGAAGCTCGGGCTTTTCCACCCCGAAGACGCTATCCCAATCATGGCGAATAAAAATTTTGTCCGCACATGTCTTCACGCCCACGCGGATCTTGCCAATCTCGCTAAAATGTTTCCACGTATGATGATCGACCGTCGCCATCCACGCATCTCCGGATACCGACGCTAGACGCCAGACATCATCATCATCACCGGAACTATCAAGGGCTCCATGACGAACGCTAAATTTCCTACCATCTTGAGTCTTAACGACGCCTTCACACGTCAACGCATCAATCGGGTCGAGCACCTGTATTTCAGATTCGTCCTTAACTTCATAAATTGAAGTAAAAGTTGGCTCAGTGCTGGAAACAGCACCAGTTCCGCGGGCAATCAATATTGCGGGCAGAACGGCCGCATCGAAAAGCTTGGTATCACCAAGGTCTATGATTCGTCGAAGATCAAAACATTTGCGTAATGCAGAACGCAACGCGCCACCGCCTTTAGTCGTCATGAAGCGGTTGGACACGATGATCCCCGACACACCGTTCGGCGCAAGCGCTTGCGCCATGCCCAAAAGGAAAGCCTGGTATAAATCCACGCGGCCTACGAGACCAAAAGTTCTCGCAAGCTGCTGGGCTCGCTCAGAACCCATGACTTGAGTGCGGACATAGGGCGGATTAGCAATAATAAGATCGAACGTTTCGGCCATACTTTGAGAAAACAAAGACGGCGCAGTCATTCTGCCGTCCGCCTCCGACACAAAGTCGAGAAAATTGCCGAGAGTCAGTTCAGGTTTAATATTCGGATGGGCGGCTTCAATACGCCGCGCAGCTTCATCTAGAGCAGATGCATTGGTATCGAAACCGCGAACGATCAGTGATGCATTGGTCTTAGATTTGAGACTGTCCAAAAGTGCGAGCAGAAGCGCTCCGTCACCAACTGCTGGATCGAGAATAGTGACGGACTGGCGACCTTGAAGATCAAGGTTTTCAACTATCTGCTCGGCTACAAACCGCGCCAAATTTTCAGGAGTATACGTCGCACCATGCGCCTTTTCGGCGCCAACTTCCTGATAACGACGGGCGATATCTTTAACGGCGAGCGCGCGCATTTAGCCCTCAAATTGATTAGCTACTTATAGTCATCTCTTTGGTAACGCCGGTCAAGACGTGAATGCTGATAAGTTTGAATTGTATTTGGAAAAATCCGCATTTGAGGAACGAGGACTATTGAATGGCAAGCTACGACATCGGCCACCCGCATCTGGGCAAAAACGCCTTGGCACATTTTGTCACAAAAAAGCCGGTCGCTTAAATTAGGGACCGGCTACGTCATTGAAAAGATTGGAGCGGGTGAAGGGAATCGAACCCTCGTCATAAGCTTGGAAGGCTTCTGCTCTACCATTGAGCTACACCCGCGCGGCCCTAGGTTTACCCAAGGCGCGCGCGGATCAGCAAGGCATTTATCGGGCTCGGACAGGCTTTTGGCCGGCTAAACGTGGTGGGCCGAGACGGCTTTTATGGCTTCCCCGGAAAGATCGCGGGAGGCCCCGGCCGAAATATCGCCCAGGGTCAGCATCCCAATCACCCGTTCCTCCGAATCCACCACCGGAAGGCGGCGGACCTTCTGGCCGTTCATCAGATGGACCGCGTCCTCGACATCGCCTGTCTCGGTACAGAAAAGACCGGGCACGGTCATAATGTCGCGCGCGGTCATAGCTTCGATGTCATGACCATCGGCGAGGCCGCGGCAGACGAGGTCGCGGTCCGTCACCATGCCGACGAGGCGGTCGTTCTCGATGACGGGGATGGCGCCGATATCCTCGTCGCGCATGGTCGCGGCGAGGTCGCGGATCGATGTGCCCGGATCGACGGCGACCACACCCTTATGCATGACATCTCTGATCTTCATGAAACCTCCTGATGTGAACTCATGCGCGTTTCACTTGCCGCAATCTCGAAGAGGTGAACGTTCCCGCGCATGATTAGTTCACGGTTCGCCCTGATTTAGATTTTTGCTGCTTTGCTCAACCTTGGCGCGCCCATAGGTCTTGGGCTAAGGTTTTTGGCTTTCGCACGCTGGCGAGGGGCCGGCGTCACATTCAAAAGGGGCGCGGCATGAGATCTCAACTTCGTGGACTGTTCCTGACGACGGCGCTGGTGGCGCCGCTCGCACTGGCATCTTGCAACAAGCCCGCGCCGCAGGCCGAGGCGAAGCCGCCATTCAGCGTGGTGGAAGCCTCCATCTCCGATATGCAAAAGGCGATGCAGGAAGGGCGCGTGACCTCGCGCCAGTTGGTCGAACAATATCTGCAGCGCATCGCGCTTTATGACCACCGCCTGCACGCGGCGATCTCGGTGAACCCCAACGCGCTCACACAAGCCGATGAACGCGACAAGGAACGCGCGAGCGGCAATATCCGCGGGCCTCTCCACGGTATTCCTGTCGCCGTGAAAGACAACATCCAGACCGCGACGGACATGCCGACGACCGGGGGCTCTATCGCGTTCAAGGGCTACTATCCGCCGTATGACGCGACCCTGGTGAAGAACCTCAAAGACGCGGGCGCCATCATCATCGCGAAGTCGACGCTGACCGAACTCGCCAACTGGATGGCCGGCCCGCCGAACCAGATGGAGTCCGGCTACAACGCGATGGTCGGCCAGAGCTACAATCCGTACGATCCGCGCATGCAGGCCGATCTTGAGCCGGAGATGAACACCGGCGGATCGAGCTCGGGGATCGGCGTCGCCGCCAACATGTGGGCCGCCAACGTCGGCACCGACACGGGCGGCTCGGTCATGAGCCCGACCAACGCCAACATGCTCGCCGGGATCCGCGCGACCACGGGCCGCATCAGCCGCTGGGGCATCATCCCCGTGAGCCTGGACCAGGACATGTCGGGCCCGATGGCCAAAACGGTGACCGACGTCGCCATCATGCTGGGCGCGATGGAAAGCAAGCAGCCGGACCCGAACGATCCGGCGACGACCAAGTGCCAGCCGCCGGCGAACAATGACTACACACAATTTCTCAAGGCCGACGCGCTGAAGGGCGCGCGCATTGGGGTCTCGCGCGCGGCGATCTACACGCCGCTCGATCTGCCGGGCGGCGGCAGGCGTCCGGGCCTGCGGGAAGATGAACTCGCTTCGATGGAAGACGCCATCGCCGCGATCAAGGCGGCGGGCGCGGATGTCATCGAGAAGGATTTCCCGACCTATCTGGAAAAGGATCCGAAGAAGAACTTCGCGCTTCACATCGTCTGCCAGACCAACGTGCCGGGTGTGAACGACACCTGCTCGACCATCTTCAACTACGGCATGAAGCGCGACTTCAATGCGTGGCTGGCGACCTTGGGTCCGAACGGGCCGTTCAAGTCGCTGACGGAACTGCGGGAGTGGAACCTGGCCCATACGGAATGGAACACGATCCGCTATAAACAATCGCGCCTCGACAGCTCGGACGCGGTGGATCTCGTGAAGGACAAGCCGCGCTATGACGTGGACCGCGCGCGCGGTCTGGAGATGGCCAAGGCGCAGGGCATCGACACACTGCTGGTCGGCGAGAAGGTGGATGCCGTGCTGTTCCCGGGCGCGAGCGGGGCGGAGTTCGCCTCGCGCGCCGGCTATCCGGGTCTGGTGGTGCCGTTCGGCATGACCACGAACCCCGGCAATGGTCCGGATGCCAAGCCGACGGGCGAAAAGGATCGTCCGTTTGGGGTGAGCTTCGTCGGCGCCGAGTGCGGCGAGCCGAAGGTGCTGGCCATCGGCTACGCCTTTGAACAGGCGACGAAAAAACGCGTTCCGCCGCCGCAGTTCCCCTAAAGACCATCCCCCTGTCACATACCAGGCGCGCACAGTCGTGTGCGCCTGGTTTTGACCGAATTCGGCGGATTTACGCCGATGACGATATAGGTATAGGCTGATTTTTGCCGACAAGTGATTCGGCGGGAGGGGCGGCCGCCTACGGCCGTTCAGAGCGGGCGCCGCGTGCGCGGGGTTCGCCGGGGGAGGACGTCATGAAACAGGTTCGCGCGCCACGCGGCGCCGTGCGGAGCGTGGGCGGCTGATGAGCGCACCGCGTGCCGCCTTGCGTTCGATCTTCGTCAGCCGCACGGCCGCGATCACCGTGGGCGCGCTGATGCTGATTGCCGCCGGGACGCTGAGCTACCTCCTGGCCGAACGGGCCGCGCTGCGCAACCAGGGCAGCGCCGCGCAGGAACGGCTGAACCTCCTCGCCAGCACCCTCGACTACACCATCGGCCGCTACAGCTATCTCCCGGACGTGCTCTCGCAGGCCGCGCCGATCATCGAGGCCTTCCGCCATCCCGAGAACCCGGACGCCATCGGGGCCGCGAACCTCTATCTCAAGCGGCTGAACGAGACCGCCGATTCCGCCGATCTCTATATCGTCGACAGCAATGGGATCGCGCTGGCGGCCAGCAACTTCGACCGCGAGAACACCTTCGTCGGCCAAAGCTACGCCTTCCGCCCGTATTTCACCGACGCATTGATCACCGGGAAGGGGCGCTATTACGCCGTGGGCGTGACGACCGGCCAGCCGGGCTACTTCCTGTGGCACGCGGTGCCGGATGCCGACGGCAATACAATTGGGGTCGCGGTGGTGAAGATCGACCTCATGCACCTGCAGGACGACTGGCGCAGCGCGGGCGATGTCGTCGCCATGGTCGACGACAACGAGGTGATCTTCCTCACCACGGACCCGCAGTGGCTGTACCGGCCGATGTCGCCCTTGTCGGGTCCGCAGGTGCGCATGTTCCGCGAAACCCAGCAATACGGCGGCGCGGTTTTGAGAGCCAACCCGCTTCTGTCCGGCGAGCGCGAGATCGACGGCGTGATGGTCGAGAACATCGACGACGGCTCCGTCACCGGTCACGAGTACGTGGCTTTCTCGCGCACCTTGCCGCAGTACGACTGGACTCTATTCGTTCTCAGCGACATGCGCACGATCCAGGGGCAGGCGGGTCTCGCCGCCGGCGGGGCGGTCGTGACCATGATCGCGGCGATGCTGATCGTGCTCGTCACGCATCAGCGGCGTCAGATCATGCGCGCGAAGATGAACGCCCATACGATCCTGGAGCAGCGCGTCGCGGCGCGTACGGCGGAACTGACGGCCGCCAACAGCCAGCTTTCGGTGGAGATCGATCAGCGCATCCGCATCGAACAGAATCTGCGGCGGGCACAGGACAATCTGATCCACGCCACCAAGATGGCCAGCCTCGGCCAGGCGCTGGCGGGCGTCGCCCATGAGATCAACCAGTCGCTGGCGGCGCTGCGCACCTATATCGCGAGTACGCAGATTTTCCTGGAGCGGACCGATAAGGACCGCGCGGCCGCGAACCTCACGACCATCTCGTCCGTCGTCGAGCGCATGGGCGAGCTGACGCAGCATCTGAAGAGTTTCGCGCGTAAGGAAACGGTGGCAAAACAATCGACGGATCTGGGCGCCGCCGTGCGTTACGGATTGAAGCTCATCGATTACCGGGTCACGGCCGACGACGTGCAGCTCACCGTGCTTCAACCGCATGACCCGGTTTACGTGGTGGCCAACACCATCCGCCTCGAGCAGGTGGTGGTCAATCTGGTGTCCAATGCCTTGGATGCCATGCGCGATCACCCGAATAGAAACCTGACGGTCGAAATTTTCCAGGACAACAACGTCGCGGTGCTGGAAGTGTCGGACACAGGGCGCGGGATTCCCCGCGACTTCCTGAACTCCGTGTTCGATCCGTTCTACACGACCAAGGAAGTGGGTGAAGGTTTGGGGCTTGGCCTGTCGATCTCGTACGGCATCGTCAAGGATATGGGAGGAGATATTACGGTGGAGAGCGAACAAGATGTGGGAACCACGTTCCGCATCACATTGCCATTGGCCGCGCAAGTGACGTCCCCTGCGGAGATCGGCGCATGAAACCGGCGGTCCTTGTCGTCGATGACGAAGAACAGGTGCGCAATTCGATTGTGCAATGGCTGGAGCTTGGCGGGCTGACCGTGGAGTCCGCGGCGAACGTGCATGAAGCCTTGAGCGCGGTGCGCCGGAACATGCCGACGGTTGTGCTCAGCGATTTCAAGATGCCGCAGAAGTCGGGCATGGACTTGTTGAACGAGGTTCACAAGATCGACCCGGATGTGCCCGTGGTGCTGCTGACGGCGCACGGCGATGTGCAACTCGCGGTCGCCGCGATGCGCGCGGGCGCCTACGATTTCCTCCAGAAGCCCTACGTACCGGACCATCTGACGGCGGTGATCAACCGCGCCGTCGAACAGCGCAAGCTGAAGCTCGAACTGCGTGAACTGTCGGACCGGGTCGCGGCGCGGGACGGCCTCGAGACGCGCCTGATCGGCACGTCGGCGGCCATGATCCGCCTGCGCGAAATGATCGCCGAGCTGGCCGTGCACAACCGCGACGTTATCGTCGTTGGCGAGACGGGCACCGGTAAGGAAGTCGTCGCGCGTGCGCTGCACGACATGGGGCCGCGCGCCCGCGCGCCGTTCGTGGCGGTGAACTGCGCGGCCGTTCCCTCGGAGCTTTTTGAAAGCGAACTCTTTGGGCATGAGGCCGGCGCGTTCACGGGCTCACGCGGGACCCGCGAGGGCAAGTTCGAGTTCGCCCACGGCGGCACGGTGCTGCTGGACGAAATCGAAAGCATGCCGCTGATCCTGCAAAGCAAGCTTCTCCGCGTGCTTCAGGAGCGTACCATCGAGCGTGTGGGGTCCAACAAAAGCATCCCCATCGATATCCGCGTGATCGCGGCGACGAAAACCAATCTCGAAGCCGAGAGTCGCGCGGGACGTTTCCGCGCCGACCTCTATTATCGCCTGATGGGCGCCGAGATCCTGATCCCGCCGTTGCGCGCGCGCGAAGGCGACATTCTGCTGCTGTTCGAACACTTCGCCGCGCAGGCGGCAACGATCGCCGGCACAAAGGCGCGTCCGCTGTCGGCCTCGGACATCGAAGTGCTCTTGATGCATCAATGGCCGGGCAACGTGCGCGAACTGAAGGCTGTGGCTGAAAGATATGGCCTGGGTCTGAAAGCGGCGGGCCTGACGGTGCAGGACATCCTGCGTCACGCCGAACCCTCGCAGGCCGGCGCGGGGCACGCGCTGGCGGACCGTGTGGCGGCTTATGAGCGCAGGCTCATCGAAGCGGCGCTGCGGGATCATGGCGGGTCCATCGCCGCGGTGATCGATACCTTGAGCATTCCGCGGCGCACGCTGAACGAGAAGATGGCCAAGTACGGTCTGTTGCGGCCGGGCCGGGCGGGGCCGTCCGGCGACGAAGTCTAAAAGCAAGGAAAAAGAGGGGTTTACCGGCGGCGCAGGTGACGGTTTAGAGCCGGTAAAACCAGAGAGCGGCGTGTTTGTGTTGGAGCGTTTGAGATACAGTGGCGCGGCGCCGGCGCCGGCGCGGTGGGAGGAACTGACGTGCATTTTTTGTCTTCGATTGTACGCAATGCCCTGGTGGGCCTCGCGGCCGCCGGCGTGGTGAGCTGTTCGTCGCCCTCGCCGCCAGCCACGGCCGTTACGGCCAAGGTGAGCGAGCCGGTGACCGCCGGCTCCACCAAACGCCTGCGCATTCTCACCGAGGCGCAGTACCTCAACACCATCGCTTACGTGTTCGGTCCGGATATCCGCCCGGTGGCGACCTTCCCGCCGGCGCAGCGCACGGACGGATTGATCGCGCTCGGCACCTCGCGCGGCGGCGTTACGGCGCAGCAACTGGAGCTCTACCAGAAAGCCGCACTCACGGTTTCGCAGATGGCGCTGGACCCGCAGCACCGCGCTTTCCTGATGCCGTGCAAACCGGCCTCGGACGCGGCCGCTGACCGTGCGTGTGCGGCGGCCTTCCTGAAAGAGAAGGGACGGCTCCTGAACCGCCGCCCGCTCACGGAAACGGAACTGAACGCTTTTGTCGAAGAAGCGGTGAAGTCCGCCGACGGCCTGAAGGACTTCTACGCGGGTCTTTCCATCGCGCTCGAAGCGATGCTGGTGAGCCCGAACGTGCTGTTCGTCACGGAAACGTCGGAAGCCGATCCCAGGGCGCTGGGTAAACAGCGGCTGGATTCCTACTCGCTGGCAACGCGCCTTTCGCTGTTCTTGTGGAACGCGGTGCCGGATGACGGTCTCCTGAAGGCGGCCGAGAGCGGCGAGCTGCACACGGAGAAAGGCCTCGCCCGCCAAGTCGACCGCATGCTGGTCAGCGTACGTCTTGAGACCGGCATGCGCGCCTTCTTCGACGATATGTTCGGCTTTGACGATTTCAACGCGCTGTCCAAGGACGCGACGGTCTATCCGAAGTTCACCGGGCAGGCGATGGCGGACGCGCGTGAAGAGACCATCCGCACCGTGATCGATCACCTCGTCACGCAGAAGAAAGACTACCGCGATCTCTACACGACACGCGCGACGTTCATCTCGCCGGCGTTGGCGGTGATCTACGGTTTGACCACGCCGCCGTCGTGGACACGTTATGAATTTCCCGCCGGCAGTCCGCGCGCGGGCATCCTCACGCACATCAGCTTCCTCGCGGTTCACTCGCATCCGGGCCGCAGCTCGGTGACCCTGCGCGGGAAAGCCCTGCGCGAGCTTCTATTGTGCCAGCCGGTGCCGCGCCCGCCCGCGAATGTAGACTTCTCGGCGGTCGAGAACCCCAAGCCCGGCATGCGCACGGCGCGCGACCGCGTGACCTTCCACCTCGAGAACCCGGTGTGCGCGGGCTGCCACAAGATTACCGATCCGATGGGCCTCGCGCTTGAGAACTTCGACGGCTCCGGCCGCTACCGTGAAACCGAGCGTGGCTCACCCATCGACGCCAGCGGTTCGTTGGACGGCAAGGCCTTCACCAATGTCGCCGGTTTGGGGCAGGCGCTGCATGACCATCCGGCCCTGACCTCGTGCCTCGTGAAGCGCGCCTACAGCTACGGCACCGGCGGCCCGACGGAACCTTCCGACCGCCCGCTGCTCGCCTATCTCGACACACGTTTTGCGGACGACGGTTACCGCCTCGCGGGCCTCTTACGCGCCATCACGCTCAGCCATTCCTTTTCGCAAGTCAGCGCGCCCGCGGCCGATGCCGCGCGTGCGAACTGAGGGAGAGACCGATGACATTCAATCGCCGGAGCGCGCTTAAAGGACTTCTCGGCGGCGGAGCCGTCACCGTCGGCCTCCCACTGCTCAACGCCGATCTCAACGGCAACGGCACGGCCTTCGCCGATGAATCGCCGCTGCCGGTGCGGTTCGGCACCTGGTTCTGGGGCTGCGGCATCACGAAGAAGATCTTCGTGCCGGCGCAGACCGGGAAGAACTACGAACTGACCGAAGAACTGGAAGCCATCAAGAGCGTGAAGCAGCACATCAATGTGCACACCAACCTCACGGCCTACCGGGATGGAACGTTCTTCTGTCACTACACGGGCTGGGTCGTGTTCCGCACCGGCAGCGCGCCGGTGGTGGGAAACCTTCCGCTCTATGAATCGCTCGACACGACTCTCGCCAACCGCATAGGCCGCACCACGCGCTTCAAGAGCCTGACGGCGACCGCGACGGGCGATATCCGCAACATCATCAGCTACGAGAACGCGACGACGCCGAACCCGCCGGAGTTCTCGCCGATGGCCTTCTATACGCGCCTGTTCGGGCCGGATTTCCAGGACCCCAACGCGGCCGAGTTCAAACCCAATCCGCGCATCATGATGCGCAAGAGCGCGCTGTCGGCGGTCACGGATCAGATCAAGACGCTGAATGGCAAAGTCGGCGCCGAGGACAAGGCGCGCCTCGACCAATACTTCACCGGCCTGCGTCACCTCGAGCAACAGTTCGATCATCAGCTGACCAAGCCCGAGCCGCGCGCGGCTTGCAAGCCGGCGAAGGCCTTCAAGGAAGAACCCGCCCCGGGCACGGACAGCCAGCTCATCGCCGCGCGCCACAGGATGATGACCGACCTCATGGTCATGGCGGTGGCCTGCGATCAGACCCGCGTCTTCAACATGACCATGTCGAAGTCTGACTCGAACACCACCAAGCAGGGCTACGAGAAGCCGCACCATACCTGCACGCATGAAGAGGCCATCGACGAGAAGCTCGGCTATCAGCCGAACGCGTCGTGGTTCACCAAGCGTTCGATGGAGAATTGGGCGTATTTCGTCGAAGCTTTCTCGAAGATCAAGGAAGGCGACGGCACGCTGCTCGATAATGTGCTGATCATGGCCAATACGGACGTGAGCTATGCCCGCGTGCACTCGCTGGAAGAAATGCCGGCGTTCACCGCGGGGCGCGCCGGCGGCAAGGTGAAGACCGGTCTGCACATCGACCACAAGGGCGGGCAGGGCACCGCACTCAGCTACACCTGTCTCAAGGTCATGGGGCTGGAGGTCGATTCTTGGGGAACGAAGAGCAATCAGACCAACAAAGAAGTCGGCGAGATCCTGACATGAGGGTGGGCACGATGAAACGGATTCAAGGCATCGTCGGCGCTGTCGCGCTTTTAGCGGCCGGCGGCGCGCTCGCGCAGCAGCGGACAAAAGCCGAGTTGGAAGATTTTGTGCGCGAGCCGATGCCGCCCGGTTTCCAGGCGATGCAGACGGAGCTCGAAGGCCCGGTGCTGGCCGATGCGAACGGACGCACGCTTTATGTGTGGCCGCTCAACGCCGTGCGTAACGGCGATCTCGGCGACCGCAAGGGCGATCCCACCTGCGACGACACCGTGCAGAAGGTCAGCAGCGGCTTGCAGAGCCCCTATCCGGGCGGACTGGAGTTGCCGGACGTGGAGACTCGGCCGAGCTGCCTTGCCATCTGGCCGGCGGCCTGGGCGCCCGCCGACGCCAAGGATGTCGGCAAGTTCACGGTGCTCACGCGCAAAGACGGGCGCCGGCAGTGGGCTTATGAAGGCTATGCCCTTTATACATCCGTGCTCGACCACAAGCCCGGCGACGTGCTGGGCGGCACGAAACGCACCATGGGCGGCGACGCGCGTTCGACCGGCGTGATCCGCCAGCCCGCCGCGCCGCCGACAAACGTCCCGCCGCAGTTCGCCGTCACCATGGCCGATAGCGGCCGCATGTTGGTGCTCGCCGCCAACGACGGCGCGGTCTACATGCATGACAAGGACACCGCGGCCACATCCAATTGCGACGCGGCCTGCCGTCAGGAGTTCCTGCCGATTGCCGCGCCGGAGCATGTGCGCCCGCAAGGCGACTGGGCGATCATCGAAAGCTCGCCCGGCGTGAAGCAGTGGACGTTCCGCGGCAAGCCGCTTTACACGCGTCCGTCGGACCGTATCCCGCACAGCCTTGAAGGCGGCGACATTCCCGGCTGGTCCAACGTCTGGACTCAGAAGGCGCCTCTCGCGCCCAAGGAGTTCACGCGGCACATCAACCGTGTCGGCACCGTGCTGGGCGACGAGAAGGGGCGCACGATCTACGTATACGCCTGCAACGACGACGCGGCCGATCAGCAGGACTGCTCGCATCCGACGCAGCCGCAGGTCTACCGCCTGGCCGTCAGCGGCAAAGGCGATCAGCAGCGTGCGATGCAGAACTTCCCTTATGCGCGCGCGGGCGCGACTGCGAAAAGCCCAAGCACGGTGTGGACGATCATCTCCATCGATCCCGCGACCGGGAAGAAGACCGCGGCCGATCAAGCGGGCGCCTTGCGCGTATGGGCCTACCGCGACCGGCCTGTTTATCTGTGCGCGCGCGACAAGAAGCCGGGGGATATCGAGTGCGATTCCTGGGGCGAGAACTTCGGCCTCAGAAACGGCTATCGCGCCTTCTGGGTGCGCGAAGACTTCGGCGGCAGTCACGGTTAGGCGAGGGACAAGCTCATGAAACACATTCTTGCAGTATCCACCGCCGCGCTGATCGCGGGGCTTGCCGGAACCGCGGCCGCCGAAGACGGGGCGCTCAAGGACAGAACCATTGGGTTCGTTCTGACGCATAAAAGCTTTGCCTTATGGCAGTCGCCCGACGGCAAGAAGGAATGCCCGGACGGCGTGAACGTCGGGCCGCGCGAGCAGTTCAAGGCGCTGTATCCGAACGGCGGAAAGTTCGCCGAGACCCAGCTCGCCCGCGAAGGCGAGATCATGTTCCCGGATACGACGCCCGAGCCGAAGTTGTTTTTCCACGAGCCGGTGAGCAAGGTCGGCATCGGCCTCAATCTCGACGGCAAGATGGACGACAATGATTTCGTCAGCGAAGACGGCAAGGAGACGGGCATCGACAATCAGATGTACCGGGTCGTCGGCTGCACGGACAATTATCGCGGACCCGAAGGCCAGGCGCGTCACTTCATTCAAGATTACATGCGTAAGTTCAACTACAACCGCTGGCTCATTGAAGTCACGGACGTGGACGATCTGACGAACGATTCCGATGTGACCGTGAGCCTCTACCGCGGCCTCGACGCCTTGACGCAGGACGCCGCCGGAAACTTCACATCGGGCGGCACGCAGCGCATCGATGCGAAGTGGGGTAAGGAGTTCATGTACAAGACGAAGGGAAAGATCGAAGGCGGCGTGCTGACCACGGCGCCGGTCGACATCACGTTCCCGGAATCGCAGTCGCGCGGCTATCCCTATAACGCGGTGAAAGATTGGCGCGTGCGTCTCAGCCTGACCTCGGACGGCGCGGACGGACTGATGGCCGGTTACCTCGATCTCGAACGCTGGCACCATAATCTGTGGCAGCTGTGGTCCAGCCATCACCGCAGTTACGGCGGCGAACCGGTGCCGTCACAATACCGTTCCCTGCGCCGCAACGCGGATGCTTACCCGGATCCGGCAACAGGCGAGAACACGCATATTTCCGCGGCGTGGGCGGTAAAATTCGCGCAGGCCTTCATCCTGCATCCGGATCCGAAGGTCGCGGAAAAATCCGATGACGGCGTTACATCCACCGGCAAGGCGCGCGCGGCGCAGGATTAAGTCAAGAGGCCTCGCGGACCCGTTACGAGAGTCGGCTTGCCCGACGCGGGCGCGCCAAGTACGGTCCCGGCCAATACGATACGATTTTGGGGAAGAGTAGAGATGGCTCAAGCTGATATGACGGTGAACGGCGCTGCGCCTGCCGATAAGATGACGGCGGCGGACATGGCGCGCCGGGTGAAGATGATCCTGATCGGCTCGGCGGGGAACCTTGTC
>JAYRTJ010000012.1:0-51514 GCA_041919675.1 Rhodospirillaceae bacterium
CTTGTCCGCTTGAACGTCCACATGGCCGGATGGACGGCCACCGTGAATGGCCGCGTTGCGCCGATCGGGCTTGCCGAAAACACATTCCAGACACTTGAACTGCCGGAAGGATCGGCCGAGGTCATATTCCGCTATACGCCACCCGGCTTCACCACCGCCTTGCTCGCGGCGGCGGGAGCGGCCTTGCTCCTTCTCACAGGCTTTGCGCTGGCCGTCCGGCGCCGGTATGGAGGCCGCGGTGAAAATTCCGCTGACGCGGCCCCGGCTCTGCCGTAAAATTGCAGACACCCAAGGACTTATGGACGTTCGCGAGACAGGTTCGATGAACGAGAATGCCCGGCCGGCGATCGACGACGTTCAGGTGCCGCTGGTTGTGGACCTTGACGGCACGCTGCTGCGCACCGATCTCCTGTACGAAAAGTTCGCGCTGCTGCTGTTCTCCAAGCCTTGGATGCTGGCGCTGATCCCGTTCTGGCTCATGCGCGGCAAGGCCTATCTGAAACGTGAGTTCGCGCGGCGGACCGACCTCGATGTCGAGACGCTTCCGGTCAACGAGGAACTTCTGACCTGGCTGCGCGCCGAAAAGGCGCGCGGACGCACCCTCGCGCTGGTCTCGGCCTCGGATGATGGCATCGTGCGCCGCGTCGCGCAGCGGTTCGGCGACCTCTTCGACATCGTCCAGGGCAGCGACGGCGCCGCCAATCTCGCGGGCGCTCGCAAACTCGATGCGCTCAAGGCGCGCTTCGGCGCCACCTTCACCTATGCCGGCGACGAGCAGCGCGACATCGTGATCTGGGAGCATTGCCGCTCGGCCGTGCTCGCGGGCCGCGGCTGCAATTTGCGGCGCCGCCTTTCACCGGCGGTGACGGTCACGGGCGCTTTCGCCACGCCAAAGGTCACCGCCGCGACCTGGGCGCGCGCGTTCCGGGTGCAGCAGTGGGCGAAGAACGCGCTGCTGTTCGTCCCCCTGCTCCTGTCGGGCGACTTCTTAAATCTGGACCTGATCGGACGGGTGACACTGGGTTTCTTCACCTTCAGCTTGCTCGCGTCGGCCTCCTATCTTTTCAACGACCTGGTGGATTTGCGTGCGGACCGCATGCACCGCTCCAAGTCGAAGCGTCCGCTGGCCTCAGGCGCCTTGCCGCTGCGGTCCGCGCTCCTGACCTTGCCGGTGATGGCGCTGGTCGTCGCCGCCCTTCTTTCCCAACTGCCGTTGGAGTTTGCGGGCGTCGCACTCGTCTACCTCGGCGTCACGCTCGCATACTCCTATGTGCTCAAGCGCACGCCGATCCTCGATCTTCTGGCGCTCGGCTTCCTTTTCACCGTGCGCATCCTCGCCGGCATCGCGGCCTCGGAAACCTCGATATCGCCGTGGCTGCTGGTGTTCTCGATGTTCTTCTTCTTCAGCCTGGCGACGGTGAAACGCTATAGCGAATGCCGCGTGATGGCGGCGGAGGGCCGTACCCATCTGGCCGGGCGCGGCTATCATGCCGCCGACGCGACGATGCTGATGGCCCTTGGCATTGCGAGCGGCTTTTGTTCGATCCTCGTCTTCTTCCTGTTCCTGATCGATCCCTTGTCGCCCGTCAGCGCCTATAGCCGGCCCGAGCTGTTGTGGATGATCTGCGCCGTCCTCGCCTATTGGCTGGGCCGCGCGTGGCTGTTCGCGGGCCGCGGCGAGATGCACGACGACGTTGTGGTCTTCGCGCTGAACGACCGCGTGTCGCTTGCGCTTGGCGCGCTGTGCGCGCTCCTCGGCCTGCTCGCAAATCTCTGATGGGCGCCCTGCATCAACGTAAAGACGCGCTGAGTTGGGGCCGCGCCCATCACTTCACGCATCATATCGCGCAGCCGGCCTTCGCCGACGAATTGCCCGCGATCCTGAAAGAGCGCGGCACGCGGCCGGTTCTGGCGCGCGGACTAGGGCGATCCTACGGCGACAGCGGACTGAACGCGGACAATGTCCTCATCGACATGCGGGGCTTGGACCGCGTGCGCGCGTTTGATCCGGCGACCGGCGTGCTCGACGCTGAAGCCGGTGTAACCTTGCGGGATATTTTGGAGCTCTGCGCGCAGCACGGCGGGCGCTGGTTCCTGCCGGTGACGCCGGGCACGAAGTTCGTCACCCTCGGCGGCGCCATTGCCAACGACGTGCACGGCAAGAACCATCACGACGCCGGTTGTTTCGGCAATCACGTCCTCTCGTTGCGCCTCATGCGTGCGGATGGGACCGTCCTCATCTGTTCACCCGATGAAAACACGGCGCTGTTCCACGCCACACTCGGCGGCATGGGGTTGACGGGCCTGATCCTGTCGGCGCGCATTGGATTGAAAGCGGTGCCGGGCCTGTGGGTCGAAAGCGAGGACATCCGCTACGATACACTGGAAGATTTTTACGCCCTGACCAACGAGTCGCTTGAGAGTTGGGAATATACGGTCGCGTGGATTGATTGCCTCGCACGCGGCAAGGACACCGGACGCGGTATCTTCTCACGCTCGCGCCATATCGCCGCCGCACGTCCGTCGCCGCCCATCGGCGATCCGCGTATCGCGCTCCCCGTCAATCTCCCGAACATCGCGCTCAACAAGATCACCCTGGCCGCCTTCAACGCGCTGTATATCCGCCGCGCGCCCCGCAAACCGGCAGGCAAGGTGGCGCCCTTCGACGGCGCCTTCTATCCGCTCGACGTCATCGGCCAATTCAACCGCCTCTATGGCCGCCGCGGCTTCTATCAGTACCAATGCGTCATTCCCACGCGAAGTGAGCGCGACGCGACGCGCGCGCTCCTGACCGAGATTTCGCAAGCCGGTGTCGGATCCTTCCTGGCGGTGCTAAAGACCTTTGGTGACAAACCCTCGCCCGGATTGATGTCCTTCCCCATGCCCGGAACCACCCTCGCTCTCGACTTCGCCAATGCCGGCGCGCCGACACTCGCGCTCTTGTCGCGCCTCGACGCCATCACCCGCGCCGCCGGCGGGCGCATCTACGCCGCCAAGGACGGCCGCGTGTCCGCCGCCGACTTCCAGGCCGGCTATCCGCAATGGAAGGACTTCGCGCGCCTTATCGATCCGGGATTCTCATCCAGCTTCTGGCGCCGCGTGAGCGCGGGAGCCGCGGCATGAACATGGTCATCTTCGGCGCGACGTCCGCCATCGCTCAAGCTGTCGCACGTCTCTACGCAAAAAAGGGCGCGCGCTTTTTCCTGGTGGCGCGCAATGATGAACGCCTCGCGACCGTCGCCGCCGATTTGCGCGCGCGCGGCGCGGCCCAGGTCGACACCGCGCGTGCCGATCTCGCCGACCTTTCGCTTCACGCCAACCTGGTGGCCCGCGCGCAAAGCGCCCTCGGCACCCTGGACGGCGTACTCGTCGCCCACGGCACACTGACCCATCAGCGTGCCGCGGAAACCAGCGCGGACGTCATGGCGCAGGAAATCGGCATCAACTTCCTGAGCGCCGCCTCGCTGCTCACGCACGTCGCCAATGTCATGGAGGTGCAGCGCGCGGGCTCCATCGCGGTGATCGGCTCCGTCGCGGGCGACCGCGGCCGCCAGAGCAATTACGTCTACGGCAGCGCCAAGGCCGGATTGAGCGTTTTCGTGCAGGGCTTGCGTCACCGCATGAGCCGTCACGGGGTCAATGTCACGTTGGTGAAACCGGGCTTTGTCGATACGCCGATGACCGCGGGCCTCGCCAAGGCGGGGCCGCTGTGGGCCACGCCCGCCAAGGTCGCGGCGGACATCAAAGCCGCCATGGAAGGCGGCGCGGCGATGTTATATACGCCCTGGTTCTGGCGCTGGATCATGCTGATCATCAGATCGGTCCCCGACGCCGTCTTCCGGCGCACCCGTCTCTAAATCGTCTGCAATGAGCCTGAATAAGAACGATAAAATCGTCCTCCTCGGCGGCGCCGGCCTTGTCGGCCAGAATCTCGTCGTCCACCTGAAAGACGAGGGTTTCACCAATCTTGTCATTGTCGACAAACACGCGCCGAATATCGCGGTGCTGCGCAAACTGCATCCCGAGATGACGGTCATCGCAGCGGATATGGCCGCGCCGGGCGCCTGGCAGGACGCGTTCGCAGGCGCCAATTCGGTCGTGATGCTGCAGGCTCAGATCGGCGGCGAGGACGAAAGCGCCTTCATGCGCAACAACGTCGAGTCCACCGTTCAGGCCGTCGCCGCCTGCAAGAAACACGGCGTGCCCTACATCGTTCATATCAGTTCATCGGTCATCAATTCGCAGGCCGTCGACTGGTACACCGAAAGCAAGAAGGCGCAGGAGAAAGTGATCGCCGAGAGCGGCATTCGCCATGTCGTGCTGCGTCCAACCCTCATGTTCGGCTGGTTCGACCGCAAGCATCTCGGCTGGCTGTCGCGCTTCATGCGCCGCGTGCCGGTGTTTCCAATCCCGGGATCGGGAAAATATTTGCGCCAGCCGCTGTTCGTTCTGGATTTCTGCCGCATCATCCATGCCTGCCTCGAGCGGCGCGCGACGGGCGCCTACAACATCACCGGCCGCGACCGCGTCGATTACATCGACATTATCCGGACGGTGAAACGTGAAGCCGGCGCCGGCGCCATGATCCTGCGCATCCCCTATTCGCTCTTCTGGCTGCTCTTGAAGGTCTACGCGCTGTTCGACAAGGACCCGCCCTTCACCACCAAGCAACTCGAAGCGCTGGTGATCCCGGAAGAATTCGAACTGATCCCGTGGTGGGACATCTTCCATGTGCCGGCCACGCCGTTCGCCGACGCGGTGCGGGAAACGTTCAAGGGCCGCTACGCCGACGTGGTCCTGGAGTTCTGATGGCCAAGGTCGCAGTCATCGGCGCCGGCGCCATGGGTCTCGCGGCCGCCTATCACCTCGCGAAAGCCGGCCACAGCGTCGAAGTCTTCGAAGCGGACAAGGTCGCCGGCGGCATGGCCGCGCATTTCGATCTCGGCGGCCTCAGCATCGAGCGCTTTTACCATTTCATCTGCAAAGCCGATCGGCCGACCTTCGATTTACTCAATGAAATCGGGCTCAAAGACGCCATGCGTTGGCGGCTCACGTCCATGGGCTACTTCTACAACGGCCGCCTCTATCCCTGGGGCGATCCGATCTCGCTGCTGACGTTTCCGCATCTCGGGCTCATCTCCAAGATCCGCTACGGCCTCATGGCCTTCCTGTCCACCAAGCGCGGCGACTGGTCGAAGCTGGACACGATCACCGCCGAAAAATGGCTCAAGCACTGGTGCGGCCGGCGCGGCTGGGACGTGCTGTGGGACAAGCTGTTCGCGCTGAAGTTTTTTGAATATGCCGACAAGGTATCCGCCGCCTGGATGTGGACACGGCTGAAACGCGTCGGCACCTCGCGCCGCAATCTCTTTCAGGAAGAACTCGGTTACATCGAGGGCGGTTCCGAGACTCTGGTGAAGTGCCTTGTCGAACGTATTGAATCGATGAGCGGCCGCGTTCGTCTCGGCGCGCCGGTGAGCGAAGTGCACACCGCGAACGGCGCCGTGACGGGTTTGACGGCCGGCGGCGTGCGTCATGACTTCACCCATGTGATTTCGACGATGCCGCTGCCGCTGATCCCAAAGCTGGTCCCGGGACTGTCCGCGCCGGTGAAGGACGCCTATGCGCGCCTTGAGAACATCGGCGTCGTGTGCGTCGTGCATAAACTGAAACGTTCAGTGACCAAGAACTTCTGGCTGAACATCAACGATCCCGCGATAGAGATCCCGGGCATTGTCGAGTTCTCCAACTTGCGTCCCGTGGGAGATACCGTCGTCTACGTGCCCTACTACATGCCGGTCACGCATCCGAAGTTCGCCTGGAGCGACGAGGCGCTGATCGCGGAGTCGTTCGGCTACCTCAAGCGGATCAACCCGGACATCCAGGACAGCGACCGCATCACCTCCGCTTTGGGCCGCCTCAAATATGCCCAACCCATCTGCCCGCCGGGCTTCCTCGATATGCTGCCGCCGATCGAGAGCGAAATTCGCGGCCTGCAGATCGCCGACACTTCGTCCTATTACCCCGAAGACCGCGGCATCTCGGAAGGGGTACGCGTAGCGCGGGAAATGGCGGCCAGGGTCAAATGACGTTCGCGCGCAACCTTCTCGCCACTCGCTTCGCGCGCTTTTTGATCACGGGCGGCGTCGCGGCGGGCGTGAACGTGGTGAGCCGCTATTTCCTGTCCATGGCCATGGAGTACCGCTGGGCCGTGATCGTGGCCTACCTTTGCGGCATGACGACAGCCTGGGTGCTGTCGCGGCTGTTCGTTTTCGAGGAAACCGGACGCAGCCGCACGGCGGAATATGCGCGCTTCGGGCTCGTGAATGTGGTCGCCGCCGCCCAGGTCTGGGTGGTGTCGGTCGGCCTGGCCGAATATGTATTCCCGGAGCTGGGGTTTGACTGGCATCCCGAGGACGTCGCCCATGTGATCGGGGTCGTCATCCCCGTCTTTACCAGCTACCTGGGCCATAAGCACTTCAGCTTTGCCCCACTAAAGCCAAAAACCTAGGCCAATCAATGCGAAAGCGGCCCACAAGTCCCCTATTCCAGGTGACAGCGGCGGCCTATTTTAAGTACACATCGCTCTAATCCAGTCGTTCATTTTCCAGTCGTTCATTTTCAAGGTCAAAGCCCGGATATGGATCTCGCCGGCAATCTGGCGCGCCAGACGCCTTCGGACAGCGACATGGAGCGCGCGAGCCGCTTGCGCGCCCTGCTGACGCCGTCGTCTTTCTGGTCGCCGCTCTATCTCGAGGAATCGGCGTGGCTGGACCACGGCGCATTCGCCTTCTGGCTGATCGAAACCGTGAAGCCGCGGAGCTTCGTCGAGCTCGGCACCCACGGCGGCTATTCCTACTTCGCCATGTGCCAGACCGTGAAAGCGCTCAGGCTTCCCACCCGCTGCTACGCCGTCGACACGTGGCAAGGCGATGAGCACGCCGGCTTCTACGGCGAAGACATCTATCGCCGCGTCAACGATCACAACGAGCGTCACTATGCGTCCTTCTCGCGGCTCGTGCGCTGCACCTTCGCCGAGGCCCTACAGCAGTTCACCGACGGCTCCATCGACCTTTTGCATATCGACGGCCGTCATTTCTATGAGGACGTGAAGGAAGACTATGAAAGCTGGCTGCCGAAACTGTCGGACCGCGCCGTCGTGATCTTCCACGACATCAATGTGCGTGAGCGCGGCTTCGGCGTGTTCAAGCTGTGGGAAGACCTGAAGACCAAGTTCCCGAGCTTCGATTTCATGCACGGCCACGGCCTCGGCGTGCTCGGCTACGGCAAGAACCTGCCGGCGGGCATCCTGCCGCTGTTTGAAGCCGCGAAGGATCCGCAGGCGCTGATCGATGTGCGCCAAGCCTATGGCCGTCTCGGCGCCGCCTTCAAGGCGCAGTTCGAAGCGCAGCAGGCGCGCGAAGACCTCAGCGGCAAGTGGCAGGCGCAAAAGACGCGCGCCGAAGCGCTTGAGGGCGAGAACCGTGATCTCGCGGGCAAACTCCGCCGGCACGTGGACGAGCTGACGGCGGCTTGGAAGGCGCAAGAACACCGCGCCAACGCGCTCGAGCTGGAGGCCAAGGGCCTCGCCAAGACGATGAACGCTCAGATCGCTGCGGTCACCGAGAACATGATCGTGCAGATCCGCGCCCACGAACACCGCGCCGAGGCTTTGCAGGCCCAGGTCGACGCCCGCGATCTGATGATCTCGCGCATGACGGCGTCGGTGAGCTGGCGTCTGACAAAGCCGATGCGCTTCGCGAGCCGCTTGCTCATGAAAGCGTTGCGCGTTGTGCGCCGTCCGCTGCGTATCGCCGGCGGATTTGTCTACCGCACCACGCCGCTGCCCGTCTCCATCAAGGCGCGCATGGTCAGCGCGCTTTTACATGCTGCCGCGCCGTTGGTGCGTGACACGGGCTTCTATCAAAATTGGTTCGCGGCCCGCCGCCGCGCGGCGCAAGCCATGCTGCCGGGTGAGGGCTTGCGTCAGCTGCCCAAAGAAGTCGCGCGCGCCATCGAGATCGACTATAGCGCCGCGGTTCCGTTCGTTTATCCGTTGGCCGAGATGGAAACGCCGAAGCTCGCGGTGTTCCTGCATCTCTACCACGAGAACCTGGCGCCGGAGTTCCAGCGCTACCTCAAGAACATCCCGTTCCCCTTCGATCTGTTCATCACCACCGACAGCGCCGCGAAAGCGGGGATCATTATTCGTCACTTCACGGGCTGGACGGAAGGCCAGGTCGAGGTGCGCGTCACACCGAACCGCGGCCGCGATATCGCGCCCAAACTCCTCGGCTTCCGCGAGATCTACGACCGCTATCCGTTCGTCCTGCATCTTCATTCGAAGATCTCCGACCACGCCAGCGCGCTTGCGAACTGGCGCGGCCTGCTGCTCGAAACGCTGATCGGTTCGCCGGAGATCGTCGGCAGCGTGTTCGACGCGTTCGCGCGCCGCTCGGACATCGGCATGATCGCGCCGCAGCACTTCGAAGCCGTGCGCCACTGGATCAACTGGGGCGGCAACTTCAAGGCCGCCGAGGCCCTCGCCCAACGCATGGGCGAGCATTCCCTGTCCATGGACAAACCGGCCGACTTCCCGTCGGGCTCCATGTTCTGGGCCCGCTCGGCGGCGCTGAAACCCTTGCTCGATCTCAACCTCGCCTTCGAGGATTTCGACGAGGAAAAGGGCCAGATCGACGGCACGGTCGCTCACGCCATCGAGCGTCTCTATTTCTATGTCTGCGAGCGCGCCGGCTTCGGTTGGATGAAGATCGCGCCGCGCGCGCTGTATCCTCAGACGCCCTGCATCGTGACCATCGACACGCCGGCCGCCCTCAGCGCCTTCGTCAATGAACGCGGGCTAAAGCTCACCGGCCCTAACCTGCCGCCGCAGCGCGTGACCTTCCCGGCGCCTGTCCTAGCGCCGCGCGTGGTGATCGACCGTCTGCAATACCGCGCGCTCGGATGCGACCAGGAAGTCGATCCGACGGCGAAGGTCTGCGTCGGCATCGTCACGTATAACAACACCGCCGGGCAGTTGCGCCGGGTGGTCGAAAGCGCCCGCCACGCTCTGGAACGCGCAGGCCTTGGTCATGCGGGCCGCATCAGCCTGATCGACAACGGCATGGCCTCGGAAATCCTGGTGCGCGAAGCGGGCGCGGGCGGCGAGCTGCTCCACTATATGCAGTCGGCCGGAAACATCGGTTTCGGCGCCGCGCATAACAAGCTCATGGCCGAATGGTTCGCGTCCGGCGGTGAGTTCTATATCGCCACCAACCCGGACGGCGCCTTCCATCCCGACGCCGTCATTAATCTCATGCAGATGATGCGCGCCCACCGGAACCGCGCGCTGATCGAGGCGATGCAGTTTCCGGCGGAGCACCCGAAGACCTACGACCCCTACACCTTCGAGACGCCGTGGGCTTCCGGCGCCTGCCTCGTCGTTCCGCGCGCGCTGTACGAACAGACGAACGGCTTCGACGAGACCTTCTTCATGTATTGCGAGGACGTGGACATGTCCTGGCGCGCGAAAGCGCTGGGGTTCGCCGTGCGCATCTGCCCGCGCGCCTTGTTCCTGCACGAAGTCACGAACCGCGAGCCGGAAGCGCGTACCCTCAAAATGATCTACGGGTCCGGCATCATTCTCGCGCGCAAATGGGGCGACCCGGATTTCGAGGCCAAGCTGATCGGCGAACTGGAAGACATCGGCGGCGCGGCCCCGCCGGGCCAGCCGCAGCCGGTGCTGGCGGACTGGCGCCGCCTCGCCGATTTCAAACACCACTTCACCTTCGCCGAGATGCGCTGGTAGCCATGCCGGAACAGATCGATACCGTCGTCCGCTTTCACGATCCCAGCCGCCTCGCCGAGCTGAAGCGCTGCGTGTTCTCGCTGGTGGGCCAGACGTATAGGCCCCTGCGCATCGTCCTCGTCCTGCAGCGCTTCAACGGCCATCAGATCGAGGCGGTGGAACAGGCGCTTGGACCGCTTCTCGAGGGCCGCGACGCGCCGCAGCTGGCCATCGTCAATCTGACCGACCCGGAGCCGGCCGACGCGCGCTCCGTGCTGCTGAACCTCGGCGTCCGGAACGCGACCGGGAAATACCTCGCGTTCCTCGACTATGACGACGTGCTCTATCCCGAAGCCTACGAAATGATGATCGCCCGCCTGAAGGATACCGGCGCGGCCATCGCCTTCGCCAAGGTCCGTGTGATGCGCGTCGATGTGTACGACGCGTTCTTCTACACCAAGGAACGCGTGATTCCGCCCTTCAGCGGGTCCGATCTCCTGGACCTGTTCCACAACAACTATTGCCCGCTGCACAGCTACGTGATCGACCGTTCGCAGTGCCCGCCGGGCATGCTGGAGTTCGTCACCGGCCTGACCATGGAAGAGGACTATGACGTCCTACTCCGTATTTGCGCGACCTTCCTGTCGGACTTCACACTGATCGAGACGGACATCGGCGACTACTATTACAAGACCGATGGCAGCAACACCGTGCCGGTCAGCGGCGGCCTGTCGGGCGAGGCGCGCGCGCGTTTCATGCGCGAGGTGAAGACCGCCATCGAGACCCGCCGGCGCGGCACCATCGTGACGCCGGTGGTGCAGAAGTCCCTGGGCCTTCGCGATCCGCATCAGCCGCGCACCATCCGCCAGGTGCTCGACCGCCTGCCGGCGCGGATGTAACCGGATTCGCATGAGCTCTCATTCCACCCAGCTGGACCGGCCGACCGACCTCGTGATCCCCATCGCCGTGCTGATCCGTCAACGGGTCGCGCTGCGCCAGTTCCTGGTGCGCGCGATCTCGCGCCGCTACCGCATGAGCAGCCTCGGCTTCCTCTGGACCATGGTCATCCCGCTGGCGACCTTGGCCATCTATACCTTTGTCTTTGGCGTGGTGATGCCGTCCTCGAACGGCGACGGAGATACGACCGCCTTCACCCTCCGTCTTTTCGCGGGTTTGATCGTCTTCTGGCTGATGGCGGAAGTCATCACCCAGTCGCCGACCTCCGTGGTCGAGCAGACCAATCTCGTGAAGAAGTCCGTCTTCCCGTTGGAAGTCATTCCGGCGGTCGTCGTCGGCACGGCGCTGTTCCATAGCCTGATCAGCACCCTGGTTCTCATCGCGGCGCTGCTGGTGCTCGGCGCGGACGTTCATCCGACAATCGTCCTTTTCCCGCTGGTGATCCTACCGCTCGCGCTGCTTCTGACGGGCCTTGCCTGGCTCCTGGCGGGCATCGGTGTGTACTTCCGCGATCTGATGCACATCGTCGGCCTGCTCATGACCGGGGCGCTTTTCCTGTCGCCGGTGTTCTATCCCATCGAGCGCCTGTCGCCGGGCCTGCAGACGGCCCTGATGTTCAATCCCATCAGCTTCATCGTCACGGAAGCGCGCGGCGTGCTCCTCGAAGACCGCGCGCCGGACTGGATGGGCCTCGCGACATACTTCGCCGTCGCCTGGATCGTCGCCGCCCTTGGCCTGGCTTTCTTCCGCCGCGCCCGCAAGAATTTCGCCGATGTCCTCTGACACCACCCCCGTCGCCACGCCCGTCGTCGTCGCCAAGGATGTCGCGAAGAGCTACACGCTCTACCCGCGCCCGTCCGACCGTCTTGCGCATCTGTTCATGCCGTGGCGCAAGTATCCCGCGTTCGAGGCCCTGAAGGGCGTCAGCTTCACGGTGGGACGCGGCGAAACCGTCGGCATCATCGGCCAGAACGGCGCCGGCAAATCGACCTTGCTGCAGGTCGTGACCGGCACCATTACGCCAAGTTCCGGTGATGTGAAGGTCAGCGGGCGCGTTGCCGCGCTGCTGGAGCTCGGCGCGGGTTTCGAGCCCGATTTCACGGGCCGCGAAAACATCGTCCTGAACGGCACGATCCTCGGCCTTTCCAGCAAAGAATTGAAGGAGCGCACCGAGGAGATCATCGCCTTCTCCGAACTTGGGCCCTTCATCGACCGCCCCGTGCGCACCTACTCCAGCGGCATGTTCATGCGCCTGGCCTTCTCGGTCGCCGCGCATGTGGACGCCGATCTTCTCATCATCGACGAGGCGCTCTCGGTGGGCGATGTGCGCTTCACGCAGAAATGCCTGCGCTTCCTGAAGGACTTCAAACAGCGCGGCTCAATCCTGTTCGTGAGCCACGACCTCGGTTCGGTGACGGGTCTTTGCGACAAGGCCATCTGGCTGGATCACGGCCGTGTGCGCGCCGAGGGGCCGGCCATCAAAATTTGCGAGCAGTATGTCGCCTCGCTGTTCGAAGGCGCCGTGGCGGACGCTCTTGCCGCGCCCGCGCAGAATCAGCCGGCGCAAGCCGTCAGCGGTGAAATCGTCCTGATGGACGAGGAAGCGCCGCCCCGCGCCTCGAAGCCGGGCGCGACCAGTGTGTCGGCTTTCAACGCCGACGGAAGTTCATTCGGAAGCGGCGGCGCGGCGATCATCGACGCCGGCCTTTTCAGTCCCGCCGACGGCCATCGCTTCACGCAGGTCGTCGAAGGCCAGGACGTCGATCTCAAGGTGCTCATCAAAGCCGACGTCACCGTCGAGCGCCCCATCATGGGCTTCTACGTGAAAGACCGCCTCGGACAATTCCTGCTCGGCGACAACAGCTATTGGGATACCGTGCCGCAGCCGCCGATCCCGGCGGGCGAGCGTCTCGCATTCCGCTTCCGCTTCCGCTGGCCGGCCCTCGCGCGCGGCACTTATACGCTGACGGTGGGCTTCGCCGACGGCACCATGGAACACCATATCCAGCGTCATTGGATCCATGACGCGGTGATCTTCGAGGTGCTGTCGAGCTCGGCGCGTCTCGCCATGGTGGGCGTGCAGTTGCGCCGCGTGCTCGCGGACCGCAATCCGCCGGAATAATTACCCGCGCACCAGCGACGTTCTTTTCAGGAACGCTAGCGGATTCCAACTGATCCAGCGTCCCGCGTTAGCCGCCGGCGCACGTTCCGCGCGGATCTGCCGCCGCGCGCGCAAAAATTCACCCGTCCGCGTCAGCCCTTCCCACAGGCCTTTCATGCGCGCCGATCCCGGATGCCGGACCGCGCCCAGGATCTGCAACAGCACGAAGCCCGGCAGCGCGAAGCACATGAGGGTGAACGGCATGTTCTTCACCATCACCCACCACTGATTCCGCGCGATCAGGAACGAGGCGAAATCCGAGAGTCCTTCGAAACTGGCGCCGCCGACATGCGCAACCACGGCGGCGGGGACCACGGCGCACTCCGCGCCCGCGAGGCGCAGCCGGAAGGCCACGTCCACGTCTTCGTAGAAGCAAAAGAACCGTTCGTCGAATCCGCCGATGCGGCGCAGAAGATCGGCGCGGTACAGCGCGGCCGCTGCGCAAACCCCAAAGCTGTAAGCCAATTCGCCCTTTACGGGGGGACGCGTCACGCCGCGCCAGGCTTGCCCGGTGATGAGATAGTGGTCGCCGAAACCGTCGATGTGATCGCGGTTGTTCGCGCGCAGTTGAAGCGAGCCGAAGGCGGCGACGTTGGGATAACGGTTCTCGGCATGCAGAAGCGTCGCCAGCCAATCGGGGTCCGGAAAGGCGTCGGGGTTGAGCGCCACCAGAAGCGGCGTCTCGCAAGCCGCGAGCGCGGCATTCATACCGCCGGCGAACCCCAGATTGTCCGCCATCTCGCGGTAATCGACCGGGAACGGCAGGCCCTTCACCAGCGCGGCGGGACGTTCGCGCGAGGCATTGTCGATCAGAAGGACGCGGAAGTTCTTCTCGGTCTGAGCCGCGAGGGCGTCGAAGCAGCGCGCGAGAGTCGCACCGGAGTTATAGCTCACGATGGCGATGGTAACGCGCGGCTGCATGTCAGGGGTTCGGGTTCTCGGCGACCTGGATCAGATATTCGCCGTAGCCGCTTTTCTTGAGCTTCCCGGCGAGCGCCAGCATCTGCGCCTTGTCGATCCATCCGTTTGCAAAAGCAATTTCCTCGGGCACGCAAATCCGCTGGCCCTGGCGTTTCTCGATGGTCTGCACGAAACTCGACGCCTCGACCAGGCTGTCGTACGTGCCGGTATCGAACCAGGCGAAGCCGCGCCCGAGGCGTTCGACATTGAGGCCGCCGCGCTCGAGGTAAACCCGGTTCACATCCGTGATCTCAAGCTCGCCGCGCGGGCTCGGCTTCAGGTTCGCCGCGATGTCCACGACGTCGTTGTCATAGAAATAAAGGCCGGTCACCGCCCAGGTGGACTTGGGCGCTTTGGGCTTTTCTTCGATGGAGTTCGCGCGCCCCTGGGCATCGAAGGCGACGATGCCGTACCGTTCGGGATCGCGGACGTGATAGCCGAACACGGTCGCGCCTTTGCCGCGCGCCGCGGCCACCTTCAGCTTCTCGGTCAGGCCGTGGCCGTAAAAGATATTGTCACCGAGAACCAACGCGCAGCTTGAATTTCCGACAAAGGATTTCCCGATGATGAAAGCCTGCGCGAGACCATCGGGGCTCGGCTGCTGCGCATAGGTGAGGTTCATGCCCCAGCGCGCGCCGTCACCGAGAAGATGCTCGAACCCCGCCGCGTCATGCGGCGTGGTGATGATGAGAACGTCCCTTATCCCGGCAAGCATCAGGGTACTTAAGGGATAATAGATCATCGGCTTGTCGTAGACCGGCAGCAGCTGCTTGGACACCGAATAAGTGATCGGGTGCAGCCGTGTTCCGGAGCCTCCGGCGAGGATGATACCCTTCATCGTGTCTTCCTAAGAGTGGGCGGCGAGCGTTTCGGCCAGCATGTCCTGCAAGGCCTCTTCCCAGGGCCGCTGCATAATGCCGTGGATGGCGGCGATCTTGCCACAGTCCAGGACGGAATTGGCGGGGCGTTTGGCCGGCGTCGGATATTCGGCGGTGGCAATGGCGTCCACCTTGGGCCGGCGGCCGAGCCGCGGCGCGGCAATATCAAAAATCTTCTCCGCGAAGCCGTGCCAGCTCACCGCGCCGCCGCCGGTATAATGGAAAGTGCCGTAAGCCTCTTCCGGCAATACTTCGCCGATCAACCGGCGCGAAATTGTCAAAAGCGCTTCGGCGAGATCGCCCGCGAACGTCGGCGCACCGCGCTGGTCCGCGACCACGCGCACAACATCGCGCTCGGCGCCGAGCCGCAACATGGTTTTAACGAAGTTGTGCCCATGCACGCCGTAAACCCACGCGGTGCGGACAATAACATGACGGTCCAGGAACGCGCGCACCGCCGCCTCGCCGGCAAGCTTGCTTTCGCCGTAGACGCCCAAGGGAGCCGTGGCGTCGTCCTCCAGGTATGCCGCCGTGCCCGCGCCGTCAAAAACATAGTCGGTGGAAATATGCACGAGCGGTATGTCGCGCGCCGTGCAGGCGGCGGCGAGATGCCCCGGGCCGTCGCGGTTGACGGCGAATGCGAGATCCTTCTCGCTTTCGGCCTTATCGACCGCCGTATAAGCCGCGCCGTTGATGACGACCTTCGGGGCCGCCGCCGTCACGGCCGCATGCACGGCATTGGTATCGGTGATATCGAGCGTGTCGATGCCGACGGCTTTGAGAGACAACTTCGCGGCCGCGGCGCGGCGCTCAAGTTCCCACGCCACCTGTCCGCCGGCGCCCGTGACCAGAACGTCGCAGCTCACGCGGTTTTTCTCGTCGAAAGGCCGAGGCGCTGGCCGCCGTAGGCGCCGGAACGGATCTTGGTCCACCACGGACGGTTGGCGAGATACCATTCCACCGTCTTGCGCAAACCGGTCTCGAAGCTTTCGCACGGACGCCAGTTCAGTTCCCGGCCGATCTTGGTGATGTCCATGGCATAACGCGCGTCATGGCCGGGACGGTCGGTGACGAAGGTGATCAGCTCGCGCGACGGCTTGGCGCCCGGCGCGAGTTCGTCCACGAGGTCACAAATCGCACCGACGACATCGATGTTCTTGCGCTCGGCTTCGCCGCCGACGTTGTAGACCTCGCCCAAGCGGCCGGTCTTGACCACCGTCCACAGCGCACGCGCGTGGTCTTCCACGAACAGCCAATCGCGGACGTTCGCGCCCGTGCCGTAAACCGGCAGCGGCTTGCCGTCGAGGCAGTTGAGGATCGTGAGCGGGATGAGTTTTTCCGGGAAATGATAGGGCCCGTAGTTGTTGGAGCAATTTGTCGTTACGACGGGCATTCCATAGGTGTGATGCCAGGCGCGCACGAGATGATCCGATCCCGCTTTCGACGCCGAATAGGGCGAATTCGGCGCATAGGATGTCGTTTCCGTGAACAGGCCTTCGTCGCCGAGGGAGCCGTAGACTTCGTCGGTGGAGATGTGATGGAAGCGGAAGGCGTCTTTGCGCGCGCCCGGCAGCGTCTGCCAGTAGGCGCGCGCGGCTTCCAGCATGGTGTAGGTGCCGACGACATTGGTGGTGATGAAGGCCGCGGGACCGTCGATGGAACGGTCGACGTGGCTCTCGGCGGCCAGGTGCATCACGGCGTCCGGCTGCGCGGCGGCGAAGATGTCCGCCATCGCCTGCGCGTCACAGATGTTCGCATGAACGAATTTATAGCCCGGGCGGTCCGAGACGGCGGCGACGGAATCGAGATTGCCGGCGTAGGTGAGCGCATCGACGTTCACCACGTCGACCTTCTCTTCCCCTACCAGGAGACGGACCACCGCCGAGCCGATGAAGCCGGCGCCGCCCGTAACGAGTACCTTCATTCCGTCTTTCCTATCGCAGTTTAGAAATAGGCCGGCAGATCGGCGAGGCGCGGCTGCGCCTTGTCCTTGGCAGACAGCACCGCATCGGCCTCGCTGACCGGCCATGCGATACCAAGGGCCGGGTCATTCCACAACAGGCCCAAATCGTGCTGGGGCGCATAATAGTTGGTCACCTTATAGAGGACCTCGGTATCGGGCTCGAGGGTCAGAAGGCCGTGGGCGAATCCCACCGGCACCAGAATCTGGTTCCATTCATCGGCGGAAATAACGGCGGAAACGTGTTTTCCGTAGGTCGGCGACGCCCGGCGCAAGTCCACCGCCACATCGAGAATCGATCCCCGGACCACGCGCACCAGCTTGTCCTGGGCAAACGGGGCGGACTGAAAGTGCAGGCCGCGGACCGTGGCCTTGGCGGCCGAAAAGGCGTGATTGTCCTGCACGAAGTCCAGATTGATCCCCGCTTCGGCGAAAGCCTTTTTCGCGTAGGTCTCGGAAAAGAAGCCCCGCGCATCCCCGTGCTTCCGGGGGCGGATGATTTTGACCTCGGGAATCGCGAGGCTTTCGACCGTCAGGGACATACGTTCTTTCTCCAGGCGCTACAGCAGATAGATCGAAAGGCCGGGGCGATCGAGCTTCTCACGCTTCAGGCTTTCCAGCGTTTCCATATAAGGCGCCGCCCAGCGTGAGAAGCGCGAAATGTCGGTGCCGTTGATGGCCCAGTCCATCACGATCACCACGGGCGGGCGTTTTTCCTTCGTCAATGCAATGGCGCCCGGCAGCCATGCCGGGTCCCGCAAGGGAAGCGCGTCGTCGACATACTGCTCGCGGAACAGAAGGCGCCGCCCGGTCATGAAGGCGATGCCCGGACAGTAGGGAACACAGACGATGGCATCGTCCGGTTGCGAGTGGGCCTCGATGACGGCTTTGAGATCGTCGAGCAGGATCTTCTCGCCCGGGTGGACGCGGACGTGCACGCCGTTGGCGCCGTCAAACCGCGCGGTGCGCGCGAAGCTGCCGGCAATGGACCCCGTGCCTTCGTGTGTCAGCGCTTCGCCCGTGTATAGGGCGAGTGTAAACGCGACCAGCGCCGGGCAGACGAGCATGACGCCTCGCTTTTGCGACGCCTGCCAGGCGAAGACACCGGCAAGCACCGCGAACCCCGGCATGAAGTTGGCGACATGCGAAAGATCGGGGCGGTAGAAGAAGTAGTGTGGGACCGCCGCCGCACCGGCGGCAAGTATCACCCCTAAGGCGGCCGCGCATTTCACGCGGTCCGCCGCGCCGCGCAACCGCGACAGGTTGAAGATCGCGAATGCGATGATGATGACGATGGGCAGGTAGACCAGCAGCGCCAGGCGCAGCTCGGCGCCGTCCGCCGCGCCGAACAAGCGCGGCCGCGCGAGAAGAGTTCCCGCGGCCGGCGCGTCCAGCGCGCCGGTGTCGGTCAGCGCCGCAACGCCGCGCACGGCATAACCGGCGAGCATCGCGGGGTAGGAGAGATATTGGCTGATCAGCGCGCCGAGATAGCCGTCGCCAACCGCGAGCAAGAGGCCCGGCACATGGGCGAGGACAAAAGCCGCCGGCGCCGCGCCGATGAGATGAAGCCGGCGCTCACCGCGCAGAGTCGCGGCGGCCAGAAGCAGCGCCAGCGGTACGGCGAAGATATAACCAAAGTCGGGACGGATCTGGAACGAGACGGCCAGCGCCGCGCCGGCCAGTATCGCATGGCGCGGCCGCGCGTTTTCAAGACGCTGCGCCAGCATCAACTGCGGCACGGCATTGATGAGAATGCACAGCCCGTAGAATGCCGTCGGCAGAAAGGCAGGCGCGGCGGCGGGCACGGCGGCGATGAGCGCGGCGAACCAGGGCCGGCCCGTGACGATGAATACGGCGGCGTAGACGAGCAGCGCCGTCACCAGCGCGCAGCCGAAAAGCAGCGCCCGCGCGAGAAGGAGGTCCGGGCCGAACAGACGGAAAAGCCCCTCGCCCATCTTGAACCACAGGAGACCGTAGCTGACGGGGAGATCGTTGAGGCTGGTGCCGCGCGAAAGCTCGTAAACGAACTGGACGTAGTTGCCCTCGTCGGAAAAATTGAATCCGGCGTCGAAATACAGGGCGTAATAAGCCAGCGAGAGTGCGCCGAGCAGGACGGCGGGCACCCACGGTCGCGTGGCGGCTCTTTCGGCTAACGGATTGGTTTTCACGGCGAATCGGCAAGAACGAGGACGCGATAAAATACAAGCAGATGAGGTCCGCGCGCCACCCTTCCTCCGTTACGAATTGGCATAATAATTCTACCCTGGGGAATGCTATAGGAGTGTCGGAGCGGCGCGGAAAACGCCGCGGTTGTTGGAATGGACACAGGCGCGGGGCATGTTGCGCGCAACGCATTCAAGTATTTCGAGGGCCTTGGCCGTTGTTTTTATGATCGTGTGCGCGTGCGCTGCGGCACGGACGGCGCATGCCGAGAGGACGACGGCGCATGCCGAGAAGACGATCGTACGCCCGACGAGCGCGGCGACGGTTTCGATCACCAGCGGCCTCGAGATTCTTGAAGACCCCAGCGGCCGGGCGAGCCTTGCCGATGTCATGGGCGCGCTTCGAGACAGCTTCAAGCCCGCGGGCACCGGCCGTCCGGCCTTCGGCACCTCGCGCGGCGCCGCCTGGACGCGCGTGAAGGTGGATTTGTCCCAGGACCCGGAGCGGGCCACGCGGCGCGCGCAGTTCAGCGCCATCCATCCCGATACCGCCTCGTTCTTTATTGTCGACGATGCGGGCAACGTCCTGCGGACCTACACCGGCGGGCTCGACATGCCGGGCAGCAACACCTACCGCAAGTTTTCGGTTGCCGTCGGCGACCTTGGCGTCGACCACTTCACGCTCTACGCCCGCATGACGACGCACTACATCTCGACACTCACCCAATTCCTGGTCCCGGCAGGGGAGGAGACTCGCGCCGAAATGGCCATTGAACGTGTGCTTTGGCCCTTGTTCGGCGCCATGGCGCTGGCGAGCTTCTTCTGCCTGTTGCTCTGGGCCTACCTGCGCGAACCGGTCTACGGCTACGGCTTCGCGGTCGTGTTCAGTATTTTCATAACCGCTCAGCCCTATGTGAATTTCGACCGCCTGCTCTGGCCGGAGGCTCTGCAAAGCGGCGACTTCACACGCCTTGTGTATCTCGGCGGATCGGGGCTCATGCACGGTTTCGGCCTGATGTTCACCTCCTACTTCCTCAACATCCCCGCGCGGCAGCCGCGTCTGCATGCCACGGCTAAAATCGCCGCTCTGACGATGGTGCTCGCGATGGTGGCCGTGGTGCTCATTGCGCCCTACGATTTCTTCATCGTCACCGTAGCGAGCCTCGTGGCGTTGACGATATTGATCGCCGTCATGGTTGCCGGCGCCCTGCGCGCGAAGATGCGCTCTGCGATCACCTACGCCGTGGTCGCGGCCCCCTTCCTGACCTGCCTCCTGCTCGCCAATATCGCGAGTTATCACGTTCTCACCGAACACCCGATCTCCATCTCGCTCGCGGTGATGGCGCTGACCTTGCTCGTGGTCGGCATCACCCTCAGTCTTGCCGACGGGTTCCGCGAGAACTTGGAAAGCAAAGTGCAAGAGCGGACGGCGGAGCTCTCCGTGGCCAATCATGCGTTGCGCGAGGCGCACGAGGCTAAAAACCGCATGCTGGGCGTCGTGGCTCACGATCTCCGCAATCCCTTGTCCGGCATTCGCGCCGCCGCGCAGCTCCTGATCGAAATTCCCCTGGAACAGAGCAAGCGTGAAACCTTGCTGCGCACGATCCGTGACGGCGCCGACGTCACCTTGAGCATGACGGAAGATCTTCTCGACGTGGCCGCGATCCGCGAAGGCAAGGTTGAACTGGTGCCCGATTCCATCGACCTCCTGCAGCTTGTCGAATCGCGCGCCGAGCTCTTCCGCATGACCGCCCAGGCCAAGCGCATCGAACTGCGCCTCGATCTTTCACGCATCCCCCCGGTGTGGGCGGATGCAAAACGCGCCGCGCAGGTCCTCGACAACCTGGTCAGCAACGCCGTTAAATACTCGCCGCACGAAGGCAAGGTGACGATCGAGCTGCGGGCCATTGACGGCCGTGCGCGGCTGTCCGTGATCGACCAGGGTCCGGGCATTCCGGCCGATGAACTCGGCGATATCTTCAAGCCCTTCGAACGCGCCTCTCCGCAACCCACCGGCGGCGAACGCAGCATCGGACTCGGGCTCGCGATCGTGAAGCGCCTGGTCGAAGCGCAGGACGGCGAGATCCGCGTGCAGAGCGCGCTCGGCAAAGGCTCGCGGTTCGAGATATTCCTGCCGTTCGCAACCACGGTCGTGCGCGACACACCTATGACTCGGACCGATCACCGAGACTTCGCCATGAGTTCCAAGGACGCGCCGGACGCACTGTCACCCGCATGAAACGCTTCACCAAGCGCCGGGGCGCGCGCCCTGAAAAGAAAAACGCGCGCCGACATGCGGCGCGCGCTTGAGTGAACCAGATCTCTTTATCGCGCCGTCGCGCGGAAGTTAGGCGGCCTGCGCGATGGTCTTGGGGGCATTCACATCGCCGGCAATCGCGACTTTGCGCGGCTTCAGGGCTTCCGGGATCTCGCGCTTGAGATCGATGTGCAGAAGACCGTTTTCCATGGCCGCGCCGGTGACTTGGATATGGTCGGCCAACTCGAACTTGCGTTCGAAGGAACGTCCGGCGATGCCGCGGTGGAGGAAGGTCGTCGCCGCGTCATCGTGCGATGTCTTGCCGCGGACCGTCAGGGTGTGGTTCTCGACCTGCACGTCGAGGTCCTTGTCGGCAAATCCGGCGACCGCGAACGTAATGCGGTAAGCGTCGTCGCCGGCCTTCGCGATGTTGTACGGCGGATATGAGGGGGCGTCGTTGAGAGTCGCGTCGAACAAACGGTTGAGGTTGTCGAAACCGACGGTGGCGCGATACAGCGGGGAAAGGTCGAAGGTACGCATAGGAATATTCTCCAATGAGCAATATCCGGGGAGCGCGTTGATCGAGCTGCCGGGCTTCGCGGAGCCGAAACGAGATGTCCTCGCCTGAACCCCTAAAGCCGCGGCGCGCCTCAAAAGGCCGCGCCCGTTGGCCGTGCAGGCCCCGAAGGCGCCTACGAGATTGGATTTAAGGTGGGATTCGCCGGTCGCAAGGGTGGACCCGGACTTTTTTTCGCCCCTTTTGGGTGCACGAAAAACCGCCTGTTTTCGCGCCTTACTGCGGCAGCTCGGCTTCGTTGGGGATCGCGTCGTCTCGGCGGTCGTTATGGCGGTGGGTCATCGCCAGCCGGCGGAGTTCCTTGATAACGGGATCGAGGGTTTTCAGCTTCTTCTCGAGTTCGCCGCGGAAGTCCGGCGGCAGGTCGCCCTGCAGAAGACGCCCGACGATGTCGCATTGACGCGCCAGCGAATTCACCGCGTCGATCAGGCTGCGGGATTTCGGCGTATGCGAGTCGTGCACGGCGCGCAGATTGTTCATCAGCATATGGATCATGGTGCGAATGAACGGATCGGCCCGTTTCATCTTGTCGACCATGGTCTCGATGGAGATGACGGTGAGCTTGGAATCCTCGAGCGCGAAGGCGGTCGCGATCCGCGGACTGCCGTCGATGACCGCCATCTCGCCGAACAGCTCGCCCTTGCGGACGGTCGCTAAAGGGATTTTGCGGCCCTGCGCTTCGCGATAGAGCCCGACGGCGCCGCTGGCGACGATATAAGCGGCATCGCCGCTTTCGCCCTGCTTGAACAGGACCTTGCCTTTAGGAAAGGAAACGATGTCCACGACGCCACCCCGCGCGGGGTCCGTCTCATCCCGCGATCCATCCCGTTATGTTTCAACGGTTTTCGCCGGAAAGTCAAAGTCTTCGCACCCGCCGCGCGCCAGTTGCGCTGGGATCGAGGACGTTCAACGCGGGTTTAACAGACGCGGGGAGGGTCCTTTAAGTAACCTGCCAGGTATTGCCGGCGCGCATAAGCTTATCGAGATCGCCCGGTCCTTTCGCGCGCGCGGCGGCATCCTGCGCGGCCACGGCGGTCTCGTAGGACGGCGCCGGGTCGCAGTAGATGACGCCCAGCACTTCCGGGAACCGCGGCGGGCGAAGTCCCGAGAGCAGCCCCGCGATCACCTTGTTCTTTTCGTCGTGCACCAGGATATCGGCTTCGGTGACGCCGTTCTCGCCGATGGTGACGACTTCGAGCGCGAAGGTCTGCGCATTGAGCTTGAGGCCCTTATTGCGTTCCTTGCCGAAGATCATCTTCTCGCCGTGCTTCACGTGCAGCTGCATGTCGGCGGCAACCGCCTTCTCGGTGAACCCGGCGAAGGCCGCGTCGTTGTAAACGATGCAGTTCTGGATGATCTCGACGAACGAGGCGCCCTTGTGCGCGCGGGCGCGGGAGAACAGCTCGCCGAGTTCCTTGGCCTGCACGTCGATGCCGCGCGCGACGAAGCGCGCGTTGCAGCCAAGCGCGAAGACGCACGCTTCGGCCGGACTGTCGACGCTGCCCATCGGGGTCGAGGGCGAACGCTGGCCTACGCGCGAGGTCGGCGAGTACTGACCCTTGGTCAGGCCGTAGATCTCGTTGTTGAACAGCAGAATGTTGATATCGATGTTGCGGCGCAGGGCGTGGAACAGGTGATTGCCGCCGATCGACAGCGCATCGCCGTCACCGGTCACCATCCACACATCGAGCTCCGGGCGCGAGAGCTTCAGGCCCGTCGCGATCGCCGGCGCGCGGCCGTGGATCGTGTGGAAGCCGTAGGTCGCCATGTAATAGGGAAAGCGCGACGAGCAGCCGATGCCCGAGATGAACACCGTATTCTCGGGGCGCACGCCCATGTCGGCCAGTGACTTGTGCATGGCTTTCAGGATCGCGTAGTCGCCGCAACCCGGACACCAGCGCACTTCCTGGTCGGAGGCGAAGTCCTTGGCGGTGAGTTTTTCGGCTGGGACTTGGACGTTCATGATTTCACCTAAGCGCTGGCGAACTGCGCACGAATGGCGTCTTCAACCTCGGAAATCTTCAGCGGCTGGCCGGAGACCTTCAAGAGACCCTTGGCGTCGACGAGGTATTGGCCGCGCAGGAGCTGCAGCATCTGGCCGTTGTTCATTTCGGCAATCAGAATTTTCTCGTAGCTCTTCAAGAGCGCGCCGAGGTTGCGCGGCAGCGGCCAAATGTGGCGGATGTGAATGTGCGAAACGTCGTGGCCCTTGGCGCGCATGTTGGCGACCGCGCGGTTGATGGGCCCGAAGGTCGAACCCCAGCCGACGACGGCGAGCTTGCCCTTGGCTTCGCCGATCTCGACGCCCTGCTCCGGGATATCGTCGGCAATGTTGTTGATCTTCGCCGCGCGCGTATCCGTCATCTTCTGATGGTTCGCCGCGTCGTAGGAGATGTTGCCCGAGTTGTAGTCGCGCTCGATCCCGCCGATACGGTGCATCAGCCCCGGCGTGCCGGGGATGGCCCAGGCGCGCGCGAGCGTCTTCTCGTCGCGCACAAAGGGATGGAAGCCTTCGGGATCTTTACGGAACGCGACCTTGAACGGCGTGTAGTCGGCCATGGACGGAATGAGCCACGGCTCGGCCGCGTTGGCGATATAGCCGTCCGAGAGCAGCATGACCGGCGTCATATATTTGGTGGCGAGGCGCACGGCCTCGATGGCGACGTCGAAGCAATCGCCCGGCGAGCGCGACGCGATCACCGGCATCGGCGCATCGGCGTTGCGGCCGAAGACCGCGATGAAGAGATCCGACTGCTCGGTCTTGGTCGGAAGACCCGTGGAAGGTCCCCCGCGCTGGGTGTTGACCACCACCAGCGGAAGCTCGGTCCCGATCGCGAGGCCGATCGCTTCGGTCTTGAGCGCGATACCGGGACCCGAGGAGGCGGTGACCCCCAATTTTCCGCCGTAAGACGCGCCGATGGCGGCGCAGCAGGCGGCGATTTCGTCTTCCGCCTGGAAGGTCGTGACGCCGTACGGCTTCATGCGCGCGAGGATATGAAGGATCGGCGACGACGGTGTGATCGGATAGGACGCAAGCACCAGTTCGAGACCCGCGAGCTGGGCGCCCGCGGCAAGCCCCCACGCCAGCGATTCGGCGCCGGACACGAGGCGATAGGTCCCCGGTTCAACCTTGACGCTCGGCACCGACACCGGCGCGACATCGCCCGACAGTTCGTGCGTTTCGCCGTAAGCATGACCGGCGTTGAGCGCGGCAAGGTTGGCTTTACCGATGGGATCCTCGGCGCCGAACTTGCGCGCGATATATTCCATCGTCGACTTGAGCTCGCGGTCGTACATCCACGAGACGAGGCCGAGCACCCAAAGATTCTTGGTGCGCAGCGCTTCCTTCTGCGAAACGCCGAACGGCTTCGCGACTTCCAGCGCTTGCGCGGAGATGTCGATCTCCATCACGCGGAATTCCTTGAGCGTGCCGTCGGTGCGCGGGTCGACGGTGAAGCCGGCGCGCTTGATGTCCTTGTCCTTGAAGGCGCCGGAATCGAGGATCACCAGGCCGCCTTTGCGCAGGCCTTTGTAGTTGACCATCAGCGCGGCGGGATTGAGCGCCACCAGCACGTCGGGCTGATCGCCCGCGGTTTTCACGGGGCGCGAACCGAAGTTGATCTGGAACGCCGACACGCCGTAGGTCGTGCCCGTCGGGGCGCGGATCTCGGCGGGGAAATCGGGGAATGTCGCGAGCGAATTCCCGACCAGCGCGGTCTCCTGGGAGAACTGACTGCCGAGAAGCTGCACACCGTCACCGGAGTCACCGGCGAAGCGCACGACAATCGCATCGAGGTCAGATTTGGGGACCGGCGCGCCGTCGGGCGCGCCGCTGCGTATATCGTCGGCCTGCAAGTTCATAAGGTCATCACTCCCGCACGGGTTCGGCGCCCGTAAAAAGACCTATGTACTTCAGATAGTCTAACGGACATACGCGGCCGGCTTAACAAAAAACGCCGTAACCAAAGGCATTTTCGCACGCGGTTACAGTTTGTGGGTTTGACCTAGAGCACTGGCGGCGCGCGGTCAATCGCCACGCACAAAAAATCACATGGAGTCAGTGGAATGGGGCCTTTCAGGCGTCATGCGCCCCGCTAAAGCCGCGCTTAAGCCGGCAGAGCGGCCGTGAGCCGGGCAAATCCGCGTTCGAGGTCGGCAATAAGATCGTCCGGGTCCTCGAGCCCGACGTGTAACCGCAGGCCCGGCTCGCTTTCGGTCCAAGGGACCGCCGTCCGGAGGGTCTTGGGCGCGGAGGGCGCAATGAGGCTTTCAAAGCCGCCCCAGGAAAACCCAAGGGCAAAGAGCTTCATGCCGTCGATCATGGCCGCGACCGCCGCCGCTGATGTGCGGTGCAATAAAACCCCCATGAGGCCCGAGGCGCCCTGGAAGTCGCGCTTCCAGATCGCGTGGCCGGGATCGCCGGGCAGCGCGGGATAGAGCACGCGTTTGACCTCCGGCCGGGTCTGAAGCCACAGGGCGAGTTTCATCGCGTTTTCCTGATGGCGCGCGAGACGCACGGCCAAAGTGCGCAGACCGCGCGTGGTCAGGAAAACATCATCGGGGCCGGCCGCATAGCCAAGCGCAAGCACGGCGCGGCGCAGGCTGGGAAGCGCGTCCTCCGTCGCCGTGACGGCGCCGATGACCGCGTCCGAATGGCCGCACAGATATTTCGTGCCGGCTTCGATGCTGATGTCCGCACCGAGATCGAGCGGCCGGCAGAACACAGGGCTGGCCCAGGTGTTGTCGATGGCGACCTTGGCGCCGTGCGCGTGGGCGGCCTTTGCGATCGCGGGAATATCTTGAACCTCGAACGTGTGTGAGCCCGGCGATTCGCAGAAGACGAGCGCGGTGTTGGGGCGCAGGAGCGCGGCGATCCCCGCGCCGACACAAGGATCGTAATAGCTGCTCTCGACGCCAAAATCCTTCAGTAGCCCATCGCAGAGTTTACGGGTCGGTTCATAGGCGGAATCGGACACAAGCACATGATCGCCCGCCTTCACGCTGCCGACGATGGCAAGCGCACAGGCCGCGACGCCCGACGGCGTAAGGATTGTGTCGGCGCCGCCCGCGAGTTCGGTGATGGCCTCCTCGAGGGTCCAATGCGTCGGCGTCCCGAAGCGGCCGTAGGCGAGCACTTTCTCGCCCTTCAATCCCCGCGGCACGGCCTCGCGCATCTCTGCGACGGTATCGAAGACAACCGTGGACGCATGATACACGGGCGTGTTGACCACGCCCCCATTGCGCTTCTTCGAATGACCGGCGCGAATGACCTTGGTGTCTTTCTTCATGGACCGTTAGACTAGAAGAAAGAGGTCATCATGCGAAGACGCGAGTTCTTGACGACAGGCGCGGCGGCGCTGGCGCTGGCCGCCACAGGGCATGCGGCGGCGGCGGCCAAACCGTTCATGAGCCTGTCCTACACGCCGTCGGGCGTGGACCTGGAAGCCGAGCTCGCGCGCGGCGTCGCGGAGACGCGCATCCGCCTCGATATCGACCTCGTGCGCAAATACACCGGCCGCATCCGCACCTACACCGTGGACCGCGGACTCGACCGCGTCCTGCCCATGGCCCAGCAGGCCGGGCTCAAGGTCTCGCTCGGCCTCTACCTGGGGCGCGACAGGAACCACAACGATCTCGAGATCGCGCGCGGCACGAAGCTGTACGCGGCCTACGGCAAGATCATCGACCGCATCTATGTCGGCAATGAATGCCTGCAGCGCAAGGACATGAGCGTGGCCGAACTCATCAACTATGTGCGGCGCGTGCGCACGTTCATCGCCAATCCGGGACTTCAGGTGGGCACGGCCGAAGCCTGGTATGACTGGCAGAAGAACCGCGAGCTTGCGGCGGTCTGCGACTTCGTCGGCGCGCATCTTTTTCCCTATTGGGACGGCGTTCCCATCGGCGAAGCTGTCGATCATGTCGACCGCCGTTACGACGAATTGAAGGCGATCTTTCCGGGAAAACTTCTCTTGATCTCCGAGACCGGCTGGCCGTCGGCGGGTCCGCGACACATGGGCGCGGTGCCCTCGCTCGAGGCTCAGGAGCAATTCACACGCGCCTTCGTCGCGCGCGCGGCGCAGAAGAAATACGACTACAACTTCTGCGAAGCCTACGATCAGCCGTGGAAGGAAAAGAGCCTCGAGGCGGGCGTCGGCGCGCACTGGGGCCTGTTCGGCCGGATGCGCGAACCGAAGATCCCGTTCGTCCGGATTTAAACCCGGATTTAAGGGGGCGACGGACGCCCGTCGTCCGTCAGAAGCCCTCGCGCCTTGAGCGCATGCAGGCAGCGCGCGAAATGCGCCGGCGTCGACGGCCGGTCATAGAGCTCCAGCCAATTCTGTTCGGCGAAGGCGAGGATCGCCGGCTCGCCGTATTCGACTTCCCACAGGATGCCGAGCAGCGAGGACAGATTCTCCTCTTCCTCGCGCGCGGCGGCGTCGACGCACACGGCCGCATTGGCCTCCTCGGCGCGCCCGCTTTCGGGCCCGGCGCCGACGCCGAAATCGGGCAGGGTGCGCCGCTCCGGCGACGCGATTTGCCAGTGCGCGACTTCATGAAACACGACGCTGGTCTCCGAACGCGTACGGATGGCGCGGCCGTCCCAGGAGAACGCGACCGCGGGATCCTCGTCGAGCGTCGGAATGCCGAAGCGTTTCGCGAGGTCGACCGCCTTGGACTGGCCTGCGTAAAGATCCGCCTTCAATCCCGGTGCGAATACGGCCGTCGCCGCGATGCGCCGGAACGCCGCGCGCGCGAAGTCGTCGCCGCCGAGACCTGAGTCGAAGACGTCCACGATGTGCGGCAGCGCCGCGGGATCGACAGGTGTGAGGATCATACAATGGCCGGTTAGCGCTCTAGCTATGTCGCCGTGGCAGGCCGAATATCCGAGAACACGTCGGAAACTAGAATTGCCGGCACGTCGTCGCCGGCCGCTTCTTGGCTTTCTCGGCAGAATCGGTGCCGATGGGCTCGGCATAGCGAACCTCGACCACGGCTTCGATAAGGGGAGGACGCTTATATTGGGGCATCTGCACGCCGTACGAATAGAAGCTTCAGAAAATCGCCCCCTCACTCATTCGCTATTTTATAAAATCTACCACTAAATCTTGATTGCCTAAAGGGTGACGGCCTAGAGCCGCTCGATCTGCTCGGGATGCGTCAGGTCGATGGCGGGGCCGTTGAAATCGCGGACATAGCCGCGAATGCGCACGGCGCGCCCCTTCAATTTCAGAAGATCGAGTTTCGCCGCGTTGAACAAGGGCATGACCTCGGGCGCGATCGAGGCGGTGAAGTCGGTGCGGTAATCCTCGCCGAAATTGAGATAGACGCGTCCACGCACCTTCGCGGTCTCGGCCACAACGCCTTCGATGATCTGATAGGTGCCGATATCCGCTTTCAGCGCCGCGGGATCGGGTTTGCGCAGCGCATAGTCCGGATGGGACCACAGGCCGCGCCGGGCCGCGCGCGCCAGGGCTTCGGCGGCGTAGAGATCCCGCGCGAAGAGACGGTTGTCGGGGAAGGTGTAAACCCGCGCCCAGCCTTCTTTCAGCATGTTCTCCTGGATCCACAGGCCGTCATCTCGGATCAGATGGGCAAGGATGCGTCCGTTGCGGTCCTTGGCGGTCGTGGGCAGGCGCAACGTGATCTCATGACCCTCCAGCATCGCCCGCAGCGCCGCCCGGCTTTCGTCGGCCATGGGCCATGCGGCAAGATTGCGCCGGCCCTGCGGAAGTTTGGGCGCCTGGATCCCCACGAGGCGAATATCCACCGCGCCGCCCTTGAACCGGATGGTGTCGCCGTCATGGACCGCGCCGATGACCCCGCGTCCGCCTTCAGGCAGAGCCTCCGGATGCGGCACCGGCGCCGCCGCGAGCGCAGACAGCGGCGCGGCGGCCAAGGCGGCGGCCGTCATGAACCGGCGGCGGGAGAGAAGAGACGTCATGGGCGGACTTTAAAACAAAAACGGCCCCGCGGATGCGAGGCCGTTTTCTTCGAAATCTAAAAAGCCTAGGCGGCGTTCAGAAGCTTCTCGAGCTTGGCGGTCGCCGCTTCCGGCTTGATCTTCTCAACGGCGGCGACTTCGTGAGCCAGGCGCTCAAGGGCCTGCTCATAGATCTGCCGTTCGCTGTAGGACTGTTCGGGCTGTGAAGCGCCGCGATGCAGGTCGCGGACCACTTCGGCGATCGAAACCGGATCGCCGGAATTGATCTTGGCTTCGTATTCCTGCGCGCGGCGGCTCCACATGGCGCGCTTCACGCGGGCGCGGCCCTTGAGAGTCGTCAAAGCCGCTTCCATCACCTTGCGGGTGGAGAGCTTGCGCAGGCCGGAGTTTTCGACTTTACGGACGGGGACGCGCAGCGTCATACGGTCGCGTTCGAAGCTGATGACGAACAGCTCAACCTTCTGGCCGGCAATCAGCTGGGACTCGATGCTGGTCACCTTGCCGACGCCATGGGCCGGATAAACGACAAAATCGCCCGCCGAGAACGGCGCCACGATCTTCGGTTCTTTCGCACTCTTGGTTGCTGTCTTGGGCATTTTTAGGTCTCTCCACACCAGGGGCCTGTTCTTTATTGGCGCTGACCCCGGATCCCCCATCGTCCGTCCTTGCCTGTGGACAGATTCTCATTGTCGGACCGGGCCACCCCTCGCCGTTGAGGCGTAGGAGCGGAACGCGTTCTCCCGTGTCAGCGCAAGAAATTGCGGTTTATCAATAACTTACCGCTAGATCGTGAGATGGTACGCGAGAGAAAAAATAATCCGCCGGTTCCCCGACGGACTGGGCAATTATATAGCACAAAAAGGGGGTCAAAAACAGCGCTAAAGCTCCGCGCCCCCCGCAGGGCACGGATGCAAAGGCTGGGAAACAGCTTTAGGCGTTAGATCCAGGCTTGGAGCTAAGCAGCTGTTTCTTATCGGGTTTTCCCTTCCATTCGTCGGCGTCGGAAGGGGTTTCGCCCTTGGCCGTGATATTCGGCCACTTGTCGGCATATTCTTTATTGATATCAGACCATTCGGTCGCCGCTTCGTCCGAATCGGGGACGATGGCTTCGGCCGGGCATTCTGGCTCGCACACACCGCAGTCAATGCATTCATCCGGATGAATGACGAGCATGTTCTCGCCTTCGTAGAAGCAGTCCACCGGACACACTTCGACGCAATCCATGTATTTGCACTTGATGCAATTTTCCGTGACGACGTACGCCATTAAACCCCCTCGCCTCCCTGATATGTTACTGGGGCGATGTCACAGGCTTCAGGTACTTCGTTTCGCGCGGAGGCGTCAAGTCATGGCAACCGCAAAGAGCGCTTCATGAACGATATCAAACAGATTCCTCCCGCGAGTGTCCGCAATACCCCGCCTCTCCTCGAGGTCCTGCGCCGCGTCTTCGCGCGCGGGCGACTTCCGCGTGGCCTGGTTCTCGAGATCGCGTCAGGCTCGGGCTATCACGCGGCGGCGTTTGCAAATGAGCTGCCGCACCTCGACTGGCAGCCGAGCGATCCCGAAGAAGGCGCCCGCGCAAGCATAGCCGCCTATGTCGCCGACGCCGGCCTTGCGAACCTGCGCGCGCCGGTGATCCTTGATGTGACGCGCCCGCCCTGGCCCGTGGATCGTGCCGACGCGATGCTGTGCATCAACATGATTCATATCTCCCCATGGGAGGCGACCGTCGCCCTGTTCGACGGCGCGCAGCGCACCCTGGCCGCGGGCGCGACATTGCTCACCTACGGGCCCTATGTGATCGATGGCGACTTCCAGGCCGACAGCAACATCGCTTTCGACCGGTCTTTGCGCGCGCGCAATCCCGCGTGGGGCATCCGCGATCTCAAGGACATCGAACCGCTTGCGCGCGCGCGCGGGTTCTCCCTCGCCGAGCGGATCGCGATGCCCGCCAACAACCATACGCTCGTGTTCAGAAAAACCTGATGTCCGGCGCACCGACGTACGAAGCCGCGGCCGCCGCGGGTGACTGGAACGCCGTGGAATCCATTCTATCCGCCGCGGGGCCCGTCACCGCGCGGGACGTGCTGGACCGGCTTTCGCTGATCCAATACGAACGGCAGGACTTCCGCGCGTGCGAACGGACTCTCGAGCGCCTCCTGACGTTGGCGCCGGACGCACCGCTTGAGATCCATCAACGGCTCTCGAAAGCAAAAGCCGCCGATGGCCGGCCCGACGAGGCGCGCGCCGTGATCGCACGGGCGGCGGCGGCGCATCCGGCGGCCACGGAGTTCGTCGCGGCCCACGCGGACATGCTCCCCCCCGACGAGGCGGTCCGCGAATTGAAGAAGCATCTCCACATCGTAGGTGGAGACCCGGGGCGCACGGCCTATACGCTTTTGCGCATTTCAACCACCCGCGCCGCCGGCCGCCGCGCGGAACGCGGTTTGCCGCCTCACGGCACATCGTGGCCGGACACCTATCAGTGGCCGGACCATGAGGCGTTGCCGGAACTGAAAGATGCACTGACCAACGAGATTGTCGCCGGCAGCACCCGTGCGAGCGTCTGGGCGGATCTGGCCTGCGTCGCCTTGGCCGACGGCAACTGGGAGCGGGCCGAGGAGTGTTTCGCGAAGTTGCGCAAGGGGCCCAAGCGATCGGCGGCCGACTTCCACGCTTTCGGCCGCGCGTTTCACACGGGGCTGGACGCGCTCGGCGACGCCGAGATCGTGGCCGGCCTCGCCCCTGTCGAGCGTCTGACTGCGCCCGCCCCTCAATCGGGTGTGAGTATCTTCATCGGCAGCGATCCGGTCTATTTCGCGCGCTTCACCCTGCCGCTCCTGCGAGGGGCGGAAGCCGCCGCCATGCCGCTCGACGTAAATGTTCATATCCTTGACGGAACGCCGGCGGTCTGGGCTGAGATCGCACATGCGGTTGGCGAGCTGAAAAGCTTACGCGTCACGCTCACCACCGAAGCTTCCGGCGCCGCATCGCAGGGCGGACACTACGCCCGCCTTTACTATCACGCCGTGAGATACGTCCGTGTGTTTGAGGAACTCAAACGCGCGCGGCGGCCGTTGTGGGTGCTCGACGCGGATGTGCGGCTGTTGCGCGATCCGCGCGCGCTCCTCGCCTCGATCGAACGTTACGATCTGGCGATCAACACCCGGCCCGCGGAACTTTCACCCAGTCTCAAATTGACCGCCGCCTGTGTCGGCCTCGCGCCGACGCCGCGGGGTTTGGAGTTCGCGCGCCGCGTCGCGGCTTACATCACGCATTGGAAAAACAAGGGCGCCTGGGGATGGGGCATCGATCAGGTGGCGCTGTTCTCGAGCTATGCGCATATGAGCGCCGAAGACCGTCAGCCGTCGACATTGTTCCTGGATGATACCGCGGTGAATTGGCGAACCGGCGACAACGGCGTCATCAAACTCATGCCCGGGATGGACAAGTACAGCGCCGGATCAGCGGCCTGACGTGTGAAGCGGCAAGCCGGCGTCCTCCCATGAAAGACGTTCCGGCGGCGCCGGCTCCTCGTACAACGCACGCGCTTCCGTGGGAGGCCCGCGCCGCTCGCCGGTGTCGCGCACGATAACAGTGCGCCTTACGGGTCCCAGCACCACGGCGACGATGTCGCCCGCGTCCACCTGCGCGCTGGTTTTCAACACTTGGGCGCCATTGACGGTGACCTGACCGCGTTCGATGAGTTTCTGCGTCATCGCGCGCGTCTTGGCGAAGCGCGCATACCACAGCCACTTATCCAGGCGCAGGGATTCGCCGCTCACGACGGCATCAACTGCTTGAGTTTGGCGAAGGGAGAATCCTCGTTCACCGTGGGGGCCTGCGGCTTGTGCCGATGCTTGCCGGGCGGGTGATGCGCCCGGCGGCGCTTCAAGCGGAATACGAGGCCCGCGTCCTCGATCTTTGCCTTGAAGCCGATCGCCCGCAGCACGTCCGCGCCGGTCGCGGCATTGATCCCGAGCAGCGAAAGGGTTTCGGGCGGCAGAACACCGGTCTTCTCGCGCGCGAGTTTCCGCGCGGCCGCGGCAAAGCGCTCGAGCATGTCGATGCGATAGCCGGCGCCGCCCACGGGTTGATAGCCGCAGGCGCGGTAGAAATCGTGGGGCACACCGCGTGCGAGCGGGATCGAGACGCGGCCCGGGGCGGGCAGACGCGGGGACGGAGTGTCGCGGTGACCGGCGATCCAGAGCTGACCGCGCAGACGCGCCGGCGCGGCTTTCAGAAGCGCCGGCATGAAAACATGCTCCACGCCGAAACGCACTCCGGCGCGCGCGAGCGCCTTGCGGTCCGCCGCGCTCAAGGCTTTCAGCTGCTGCTCGACGACGGCGCGCGGCACGACGCCGAGGGTCTCGGTGAGATGGAACAGAATACCGCGCACCGCCGGCGGGGCGGCGTCTTGCCGCGCTTTTGCCAGCGGTTCGAGCAAATGACCGATATGTGCGCTGAGCCAGGCGCGCAAACGCGCTTCGAGTTTCAGGCGATCGGCCGGTTCAATGCGCTCATCCGGCGGCAACTCGATTTGCGGCCTCAAGGGTTCGCTGCCGCCGGCGAGCGCGGCAACCGCCTCGCCCTGCCAGACGATCCGCGCCTCATCGTCGAGCGAGATGTCTTTGTCGTCCGCCGCGAGGATCGTTTCGATGCGCGCGGCGATCAGGGGCCTGAGCGCGGCGTTGGCGGCATTGAGCACGGCTTTGTCGGCGGCCTTGAGCCCGGTGCGGTCCGCGCGGAATCGCAAGCCTTCCAGATGACCGAGCCGGTGACCGTCCACGCTCACGACGCCGTCATCGGCGATATCGGCGGCCATCAGATCGTCGCCGCGCAGACGCTTCACCAGATGGGCCGTACGGCTGTCGACAAATTGCTTGGTGAGCTTGTCGTGCAAGGCGTCCGACAACCGGTCTTCGACCTCGCGCGTCTTCTCCTGCCATTCGCGCCCATCCGGCATCCAGTCGCCGCGGTGGGACAGATAAGTCCAAGTCCGGATCGCCGCGATGCGGTCCATGAGCACATGGATATCGCCGTCGGTCCGGTTGAGGCGGTCCACATGGCCGGCGATCCAGTCGCTGGGCATGACTTCGTCGCCGTGAGTGAGGTGGTCGTAGACCTGCGCCATCAGGCGGCTGTGGAACTCCGGGCGAACTTTGCGGAAGTCCGGCACCTGGGCGACGTCCCACAACAGGCGCAGGCGCGCCGGTGAAACGGCGCGCTCACGCACCACCGCGTCCTTGGTCATGGCCTCGAGCACCAACTGGTCGTCGGCCGGCGGCGGGCGCACCAGGGAGGGCGACGGCGGCGGATACTTGAGCGAAGAGAGAAGCGCTTCGAGCGAGGTGAACCGCAGCTCGCTGTTGCGCCAATACAAACTCTGAAGCGGGGGAAACTCGTGCGATTCCACGCGCGCGACGATGTCGGGATCGATCTCGGGCGCTTCCGCCGTCACGCCGAAAGTACCGTCATTCATGTGACGGCCCGCGCGCCCGGCGATCTGGGCGACCTCCGCGGCATTGAGGGGGCGCGGCGCGCGGCCGTCGAACTTGCTCATGGAGGCGAAAGCCACATGGTCGACATCCATGTTGAGGCCCATGCCGATCGCGTCCGTCGCAACCATGTAGTCCACGTCGCCGCTTTGGTAGAGCGCGACCTGGGCGTTGCGGGTCCGCGGCGAAAGCGCGCCCATCACGACGGCCGCGCCGCCGCGATGACGGCGGATAAGCTCCGCGATGCCGTAAACCTCGGATACGGAAAACGCCACGACCGCCGAGCGGCGCGGCAAGCGTGTCAGTTTCTTCGCGCCGGTATAGGTGAGCTTTGAGAACCGCGGGCGCGTGACGAACTCCACGCCCGGCACGAGGCGCCGGATCAGCGGTTTGACGGTCTCGGCGCCGAGGAACATGGTCTCGACGGCGCCGCGCGCATGCAAAAGCCGGTGCGTGAAGACGTGGCCTCGGTCGGAATCGGCGGCAAGTTGGATTTCGTCGACACAAAGAAACGCGACTTCGCGGTCGAGCGGCATGCTCTCGACGGTACAGATGTAATAGCGCGGATTCGGCGGGACGATCTTCTCCTCGCCGGTGATGAGCGCGACCACGCCCGCGCCGCGCGCACGGACGACGCGGTCGTAGTTCTCACGCGCAAGCAGCCGCAACGGAAAGCCGATCATGCCGCTGGCATGACCGAGCATGCGGTCCATGGCGAGGTAGGTTTTACCGGTGTTGGTAGGTCCAAGCACGGCCGTGACGGCGCCGATACGAGGCACCGGCGCCGGCTCGGAACGGAAATCGGCGGTCACGGCCCGCGTCTATCCTCCGGGAAGGAGGGGTTTAAAACCCCTCGTTGACTTCGCGTGCGGCGTCTTTCCCGCCGCGGCCCTCGCGCCGGCGGCGCGTGTAGTCCTTGAGCTGGCGTTCCATGGCCGCGAAGGCGTCGCGCAACGCAATTTGGATGTCCTCATGATCTTTCAGGCTTTCGTCGCGCTTGGGATCGCGTTTCACGACCAGCTCGTCACCCGGCACTTCCAGCACGATTGAAATGTGGTACGGCTGGCCGTTGGCGCTGGCGTGGGTGTTTCTGTGATGCCGCTCCACAACCACCCGGCATCCGGTTATCCGATCGAAGTACGTCTCCAGTTTCGCAACCTTCTCCCGGATCCGCGTTTCGACCGCTTCAGACGAGTCGAGACCGTGGAAGGAAATCTGGACTGGGACTTGCATTTCAGGCTCCGTACTGTTGATTTAAACTCGTGATTTAAACTCGACCCCTTTGTCCCTGCTCGTCGCCATCGACGGATCGGGAGCACCCCCATCCATGATGATGGGACTTCAGGGGTCCGAGAGCAACTGCTTCAAGTCCTTATCGGCGCGAAAAAAGACGGTGCGAACAAGGGCTGCAACCTCTTGCCAGATCGGGTAGACCGACACATATCTGCGCCGCCCGAGTCTCCCTTTGGTCCGGGCCCAACCGCGAATTTCAAATCCACGCACGGGATCAGCCTATGAGCACCACAACCTCCGCGCCGGAAACGCGCGCGTTCCAGGCCGAAGTCGCCAAACTTCTCGATATCGTCGTCCACTCGCTTTATTCGAACCGCGAGATCTTCCTGCGCGAGCTGATTTCAAACGCGTCGGACGCCTGCGACAAGCTGCGCTACGCCGCCCTCACGGAATCCAAGCTGCTGGAAGACGGCGGTGCGGACTTCGCGATCCACATCTCGTTCGACAAAGCCGCGAAGACACTGACCGTCGCCGACAACGGCATCGGCATGTCGCGCGACGAACTGATCGCCAACCTCGGCACCATCGCCAAGTCCGGCACGTCGGAATTCGTCAAAGCGCTGGCGAAAGACAAAGACGCCAAGTCCAAGGACGTGAACCTGATCGGCCAGTTCGGCGTGGGCTTCTATTCGGCCTTCATGGTCGCCGACAAAGTCGAGGTGATCTCCCGCAAGGCCGGCGAATCTCACGGCTGGATATGGACCAGCGACGGCAAGGGCGAATTCAGCGTCGGCGAGCGCCCCGATGCCGCACGCGGCACGCGCATCACGCTGCATCTCAAAGCCGACGCCGAGGATTTCCTCGACGCCCACCGCTTGCGCCACATTGTGAAGACCTACTCCGATCACATCGCGTTGCCGGTGATCCTGGACGCTCAAGCCGGCGAGGCCGAGGCGAAGGACGAAACCCTCAACAGCGCTTCGGCGCTGTGGATGCGCTCCAAGAACGAGATCACGCCGGAGCAATACACCGAGTTCTATCACAGCATCGGGCACGGCTTTGACGCGCCGTGGCATACGCTGCACTACCGCGCCGAGGGCGCGATCGAATACACCGCGCTCCTGTTCATCCCGTCGCAAAAGCCTTTCGACCTGTTCCACCCGGAACGCAAAGGTCAGGTCCGGCTATATGTGAACCGCGTGTTCATCTCGGATTCGCTGGACGGCCTGCTGCCGCGCTATCTCCGTTTCGTCCGTGGCGTGGTGGATTCCTCGGACCTGCCGCTGAACATCAGCCGCGAGATGCTTCAGGACAACCCGATGCTGCGCAAGATCCAGGGCGGTCTCGTGAAGCGCCTCCTCAAGGACCTTAAAGACCGCGCCGCCGACCCGGAGCCTTACGGCGCGTTCTGGAAAACCTTCGGTCCCGTCTTCAAGGAAGGTCTCTATGAGGACTTCGAACGCCGCGAGGACCTGCTCGATCTCGCGCGCTTCACCACCACCGCCGGCGACATGGTCAACCTGAAGGACTATGTGGCCCGCATGAAGGACGGCCAGGAGGCCATCTACTACATCACGGGCGAGAAGCTCGATGCGCTGAAGGCCAGCCCGCAGCTCGAAGGTTTCGCGGCGAAGGGCATCGAAGTGCTTCTGCTCACCGACCCTATCGACGAGTTCTGGGTGCCGTCGGTGAACGGCTACGACAAGAAGCCGTTCAAGTCGGTGGCGGAAGCCGGCACCGACCTTTCCAAGGTGAAGGGCGCTGAAGAGAAGCCCGAAGAACCCGCCGCCGATGTGACGGACGCCATCGCCAAGCTGAAGGCAGCGCTTGGCGACGCCGTCGCCGACGTTCGCGTGTCGGTGCGTTTGACCGAAAGCCCGGTGTGCCTCGTCGCCGACACCGGGGGCATGAGCCTGCATCTTGCGCGCATGCTGAAACAGCATGGCGAAGGGGCCGACCTCGGCATCCGCAAGGTCCTCGAGGTCAATCCGAAGCACGCGTTGATCAAGCGCATCGAATCCCTGGACGGCGAATCCCTGAACGACGCGGCGCTTCTGCTGCTCGACCAGGCGCGCATTGTCGAAGGCGAGGCGGTGCCCGACCCGGCCGCGTTCGCCCGCAGGCTGGCGCGCGTTATGGAAAAAGGCCTGTGACTCATTTGAACGCCTCCGCCCGGAGGCGTTCAACGGCCACGCCGAGACCGATCGCATCCTGACCGCCGTCGGGGCGGCGCAATGCGACCGTGCCTCAATCAGAGCGCGGCCAAGGCGCGGGTGACCGCGTCGTCCCAAATACCGTCGCGCTCTTGAACGAAGGTTTTCACCGACGGATACCAGGGGTTCGCATCGCGCTCCGGGAACCAATACCAATGGCGCCCGAGAACCTTGGGAAGGATGAGCAGCGTCGGCTTGCCGATGGCGCCGGCCACATGGGCCGTGGCGGTGCTTGCGCTGACGACGATATCGAGCGCGGCGATCTGCGCGGTGAGCGGATCGAAGTCGCCGGAAGGATCGGTCGCAGGATCGGTCCACAAGGGCGCGCCGACTTCGCTGCGCGCCGGGCCATGTTGAAGATTGATCCAGAAAATATCCTCGCGCGCGAGTAGCGGCGCGAGAGCGGCGGGCGGAATGCTTTTCTGCGGACCGAAGGGAATGGCGGCGCTGTGCCAGGCAAGGCCCGCGATCCGTTTGCCGTTCGCCATCGCCGTGGTGCGCGCGCGAATATCGGCGACACGCGCCGCGTCGGGAACAAGATAACCGTCGTGCGCGGAAAATTTCTCAAAACCATCGCGCAGCCATAGGCCCGGGTCACCAAGCGCCGCGTGAAAATCGATATCGACGCCGCGCACCCGCGGATGCCAGTCGGCGCTCCAGGGCACGGTCTCCACGCCCGGGAACGAGCGCTGGAACAAGGCCACAAGGCGCGTTTCGCACTCGACGACGACATGTTTCGCCGCGCGCGCGATCTCGGGGATCATGGAGGCAAACATGATCTGTTCGCCGAGACCCTGCTCGAAGGACAGGAGCACGGTCTTGCCCGTGATGTCCTCGCCGCGCCAGGGGCGGCCCGGAAGCGCGCGGCCCTCGCCCCAGAAAATCGCGTGACGCCGGTGGTAAGAGCTCCACGCGTCTTTCCACCGCCCCAGCATGAACAAGGCATTCGCTCGCGCCATATTGGCGGTGATGTCGGCCGGGGCGAGCATGACGAGGCGATCGAGCGCCTTCGCGGCGCTTTCGACTTTGCCCGTGCGTTCGTACACGCCCGCGAGATTGAGAAGCGCGTCTTTCCGGTCGGGCTCGAGCTTCAGGACCTGTTGGAAGCAGCCGAGCGCGGCATCTTCCTCGCGGCGCTGCACATGCACGACGCCAAGATTGAGATGCGCAACGGCCAGCTTCGGCGCGACCTTGATGGCCTCGCGGTACAGTTTCTCCGCGGTCTCGAGCCGGCCGGAGTTCTGATGCATGAGGCCGAGATTGACGTAGGCCTCGGGCCGGGCCGGGGCGAGCGCGATCACCTGCTGATAGAGCGCCGCCGCGCGCGCGAAATCCTTCGCGTTCTGCGCGGCGATCGCCTGGGCCAGAAGTGAGTCGGCGTTGAGGAGCGACACGGCGCGGAAGCCCGCGCCGTCCGCGCCTAAGCCGCCAGCGTGCGCAGCACGTAGTGCAGCACGCCGCCGCTCTTGTAGTAGTCGAGCTCGCCGGCCGTATCGATGCGGCACTGGACCGTGATCGTCTCGCTCTTGCCGTTGGCACGGTGGATCGTGACGCTGACGTCGCCGAGCGGCTTCAGGGCGTTGACCCCGGTGATGTCGAAGGTTTCGGTGCCGTCGAGGTTCAGGCTCTTGCGGGTCATGTCGCCCTTGAACTGCAGCGGCAGCACGCCCATGCCGACCAGGTTCGAACGGTGGATACGCTCGAAGCTTTCCACCAGCACGGCCTTCACGCCGAGCAGATTAGTACCCTTCGCGGCCCAGTCGCGCGACGAACCGGTGCCGTATTCCTTGCCGGCGACGACGACGAGCGGCGTGCCTTCGGCCTGGTACTTCATGGCGGCGTCATAGATCGGCATGACTTCGCCGGTCGGCTGGTGCTTGGTGATGCCGCCTTCGACGCCGGGCACCATTTCGTTCTTGATGCGGATGTTGGCGAAGGTGCCCCGCATCATGACTTCGTGGTGGCCGCGGCGCGCGCCGTAGGAATTGAAGTCCTTCGGTTCCACGCCGTGCGCCATCAGGTACTTGCCGGCCGGGCTGTCCTTCTTGATCGAGCCGGCGGGCGAGATGTGGTCGGTGGTGACCGAATCGCCGAGGATGGCCATCGGGCGGGCGCCCTTGATGTCCGACAGCGGCTTCGGCGTCTTGCCCATGCCGGCGAAGTACGGCGGGTTGGCGACGTAGGTCGATTTCGTATCCCAGGTATAGGTCTCGCTCTTCGAGGCCTTCACGGCCTGCCACGGGGCCGGGCCCTTGAACACGTCGGAGTAGCGGGTGGCGAACATTTCGCGGGTCAGGAACCGCTCGATGAACTCCGAGACTTCCTTCGACGTCGGCCAGATGTCCTTGAGGTAGACGGGCTTGCCGTCCTTGCCGGTGCCGAGGGCTTCCGTGGTGATGTCCTTGAACATCGTGCCGAACAGCGCGTAGGCGACGACCAGCGGCGGCGAGGCGAGATAGTTCGCCTTCACGTGCGGGCTGATGCGGCCTTCGAAGTTGCGGTTGCCGGACAGAACGGCGGTGACGACGAGATCGCCGCCTTCAATGGACTTGGCGATATTGTCGTCGAGCGGGCCCGAGTTGCCGATGCAGGTCGTGCAGCCGTAACCCACCGTGTTGAAACCGAGCGCGTCGAGATCGGCCTGCAAGCCGGCCTTCGTCAGATAGTCGGTGACGACCTGCGAGCCGGGCGCGAGCGAGCTCTTCACCCACGGCTTGCGGGTGAGGCCCTTCTCGCGCGCTTTACGCGCCAGCAAACCGGCGGCGAACAGCACGGAAGGATTGGAGGTGTTGGTGCACGACGTGATGGCGGCGATCACGACGTCGCCGTCTTCCAGCTTCGTCTTGGCGCCCGAACCCGTCAGGCCGGCGACATCGCTCGACACCGGCGCCGGGTGGTTGAAACCGTCTTTGAGCGCCTTGGCGAATTCCGACGCGGCGCTGGACAGCGTCACGCGGTCCTGCGGACGCTTCGGACCGGCGAGCGAAGGTTCCACCGTGCTCATGTCGAGCGAGAGGGTATCGGTGAACACCGGGTCCGGGGTGCTTTCGTCGCGCCACATGCCTTGCGCTTTCGCATACTGTTCAACGAGCGCGACGCGCTGCGGATCGCGGCCCGAGAAGGCGAGGAAGCGGCAGGTTTCCGCGTCGATCGGGAAGAAGCCGCAGGTCGCGCCGTATTCGGGGGCCATGTTGGCGATGGTCGCGCGGTCGGTGAGCGACAGGTCGTTGAGGCCGGGGCCGTAGAATTCCACGAACTTGCCGACCACGCCCTTCTTGCGCAGCATCTGCGTGACGGTGAGCACGAGGTCGGTCGCCGTGGTGCCTTCCTTCATCTTGCCGGTGAGTTTGAAACCGATCACTTCCGGGATGAGCATCGGCGTCGGCTGGCCGAGCATGGCCGCTTCGGCTTCGATGCCGCCCACGCCCCAACCAAGCACGGCGAGGCCGTTCACCATGGTGGTGTGCGAGTCGGTCCCGACGAGCGTGTCCGGGTAGGCCAGCGTCTTGCCGCCTTCTTCACCGGTCCAGACGACCTGCGCGAGATATTCGACGTTCACCTGGTGACAGATGCCGGTGCCCGGCGGAACGACGCGGAAGTTGTTGAAGCCCATCTGGCCCCACCGCAGGAACTGATAGCGCTCGCCGTTACGCGCGAACTCGAGATCGATGTTCTGCTGCAGCGAGGTGGAGCTCGCGTAAGCGTCGACCATCACCGAGTGGTCGATGACGAGATCGACGGGCGAGAGCGGATTGATCTTCTGCGGGTCGCCGCCGAGCGACTTGATGGCTTCGCGCATCGCGGCCAGGTCGACCACCGCCGGCACGCCGGTGAAGTCCTGCATCAGCACGCGCGCGGGACGGTATGCGATTTCCTGATCCGACTTCTTGTCTTTCAGCCAGCCGACGAGGGCCTTCAAGTGATCGGGGGTGACGGACGAGCCGTCTTCGAAGCGCAGGAGGTTTTCGAGGAGCACCTTCATCGAGAAGGGAAGGCGCGAGACATCGCCGAGCTTTTCCGCGGCCGCCGGAAGGCTGAAGTAATCGTAGCTCTTCCCGCCAACCGTAAGAGTGCGACGGGTTTTCAGACTGTCGTGACCGCTAAGACGCATTTGGGGCTCCTTGACCGCGCATACAAAAGGGACGGTGTGAGCCGAAAGGAAGGGCCGCGCCTGGCTGCATCGGCTTGGCCGATACCCGCGCTGCGTGCTGTCCCCACCCCGGCTTGACGTCCCGGTTTTCTCCAAGTCGGCATCATCCACATATCGGCCATAAAGTCCAGGGGTTGCGCAGTGCAAAAATCATTGCCAACACTTTGGGACTATTAGGGTTTTTTGAATCCGTGACGAACCCCGCGCGAACTTACCCACACCTTCGGTGGTACCCCAAAAGGGCCATATTCCCAGCGTTAGATAAGGGCCATGGGAAAAGACGCCCTTCGCTCCTTCGGGCGGACTTTTCACCGGTGAAATGACTCCCCCCTGTCGTTTCACCAAAGACCAACTGGCGGCCGGCGCCCCTCTCCCCCAACCCACGCCGGCCGCCAATTTTTTCGTCCCGCATAAGCCCGGGCGCCCCCACCCGCATATTTTTGGCGCGTGTCCGGACGGAAAACCGGGTGCCACTTTTCCTGGACACGCGCTATGGTCCGGCCCGTGGGCACCAGCGACACCTTTGAAACAGCTACCTTTTCGGGCGAAAACCTCACCTGCCGGCGCGGCGGGCGGCGGGTTTTCACCGGGCTCGGCTTTTCCGTCGCGTCCGGCGGGGCCGTCGTCCTGCGCGGCCCCAACGGCAGCGGCAAAACCACCCTCCTGCGCCTGATGGCCGGCCTGGCCCGCCCCATCGCCGGCCGGCTCACCTGGTCGGGCGCCGCGCTCGCGGATCCCGAAGCCCATGGCAGGCATCTGCGCTTCATCGGCCACCTCGACGCGATCAAACCCGCCTTCACCGTGCGCGAGAATCTCGCCTTCTGGGCCGACTTCTGGGGGACGCGCGAGACCGCGCTCGTGGTCGAAGCCATGGAGGCCTTCGGTCTCGCCGCGCTCGCCGACTTTCCGGCACGCCTCCTGTCCGCAGGCCAGCGTCATCGCCTCGCGCTCGCGCGCCTGATCGCAAGCCCCGCCCCGCTGTGGCTTTTGGATGAACCCGCCAACGCGCTCGACGACCGCTCGCTGAACGCGCTCACCCAAACCATCGCCGATCACCGCGCCCGCGGCGGGATGGTCGTGCTGGCCAGCCACGGCGCCGACCTCGTGACCGGCGGCACGACCCTCGCGCTCGATAAATTCACGCCCACGAACGTCATGCCGTGGGACGAAACATGAGCGTATTCACCGCGCTTTTATCGCGCGATCTCAAGCTGGCCCTGCGCCAAAGCGCGGACAGCCTGACGGTCATCGCGTTTTTCGCCATCGCCACCGTGCTTTTTCCCTTCGGCGTCGGACCTGAAGCGGAGGTCCTGTCGCGCATCGCCGCGGGCGTCGTGTGGGTCGCGGCCTTGCTCGCGGCCCTGCTCTCACTCGATCGTGTGTTCACGGTCGACTTCGAAGACGGCACCCTCGACCAGCTTCTTCTCAACGGCCAGTCCATGACCTTCGTGGTGCTGGCGAAAGTCATCGCGCATTGGCTGACCACCGGTGTTCCTTTGATCGTCATGTCGCCCATTTTGGCGATCACCTTGCAGCTTCCCGCGGAAGGTTACGGCACCCTCGTGCTCGCGCTGCTGCTCGGCACGCCGACCGTCAGCCTCGTCGGCGCCCTGGGTGCGGCCCTGGTGCTGGGCGCGCGGCGCGGCGGCGTATTGCTCTCGCTGCTCGTGTTGCCGCTCTACATTCCGGTGCTGATCTTCGGCACCGCCGCCGTGGAAGCGGCGCTGACCGGCATGCCGAGCGCGCCGATGCTGTCGATTTTGGGCGGTTTTGCCTTGATCGCCGTCACACTCTGTCCCTTCGGCACCGCTGCTGCGCTGCGGCAGGCCGCCGAATAGGTATCAGAGCGGTAACAACGTGTGTCCTCGCGGGGATTTCACGCGAGAGATGTCGGATTTCCAGGGCTTTAGCCCTATATTAATAGCGCTGGCGGCGCGCCCTTTCCGCGCGCTAAACCAGCCCAGCTTGAGGACAGTTCGTGCATAAGTACGCCAACCCGACGCAGTTCATGCGCATCGCCAACGCCATCTATCCATGGGTGGCGGGCCTGTGCCTTCTTCTGTTCGCCGCCGCCATCCCGGTCGCGCTGATGTTCTCGCCGCCGGACTACCAGCAGGGCGAGACCGTGCGCATCATGTACATCCACGTCTCCGCGGCGTGGCTGATGATGATGATTTACGGGATCATCGCCGCGAACAGCGCCATGTTTCTCATTTGGCGCCATCCCATGGCCAGCATCGCCGCGCGCGCGTCCGCGCCCATGGGCGCGGTGTTCTGCGCGCTCGCGCTGATCACCGGCATGCTGTGGGGGCAGCCGATGTGGGGCACGTTCTGGGTATGGGATGCGCGCCTCACGTCCACGCTCATCCTCTTCTTCCTCTATATCGGCTACATCGCCCTCGCCGACGCCTTCGAGGATTCCGAGCGCGGCGACAAGGCCGCCGCCATCCTCGCGCTGGTGGGCTCGGTCAATGTGCCGATCATCCATTTCTCGGTGGAATGGTGGAACACCCTTCACCAGCCCTCGATCCTCAAGGCCGGCAAGGACGGCGTGGGCAGCTCCGTGCATGGCTCCATCCTCCTGCCGCTTTTCCTGATGATGGGCGCGTTCACGATGTTCTATTTCGCGCTCCTGGTGCTGCGCCTGCGCAGTGAATTGCTCGCGGCGAAAATCCGCAACGCGCGCCTGTCGCAAATCGCCGGCCACTCGGCCGCGCAACCGGCGGAGTGACGGCCATGGCGTTCGAAAGCATCGCGGCTTTTATCGATATGGGCGGTTATGCCGCGTGGGTATGGACCGCCTATGGCCTCGCGGCGGCCGCGCTTGTCGGGATGCTGGCGATCTCGCGCCGCACCTTGAAAGCGCGCGAGCGCGAGTTTGAAGATCTGAAAGCGAACCGGCGATGACCCGCAAACGGCGTAGACTCTATTTCGTCCTTCTCGGCCTACTCGGCCTCGGCGCGGGCGCCGCGCTCGTGCTCACGGCGTTCCAGGACAACGTCGTGTTCTTCTACAGTCCGAAAGATATCGCGGCGAAGCCGGTGTGCGAGCAACGCTGCCGGATCGGCGGTATCGTCGTGGGCGGAAGCCTGGTGAAAGAAGGGCAAAACATCGCCTTCGATCTCGCCGATGCCGCCGAAAGCGTGAAGGTGAAATATGTCGGCATCCTCCCGGACCTGTTCCGGGAAGGTCAGGGCGTGGTGGCCGAGGGACGCATGAACAACGGCGTGTTCATGGCCAGCAACGTGCTCGCCAAGCACGACGAGAACTACATGCCGCCTGAAGTGGCCAAGGCTCTCAAGGAGAGCGGCCACTGGAAAGAGGGCGAAGCACCGCCCGCCGGCATGAACAACAACTGACGCGCTGAACTCGTAAACGGGGCGACTTTATGATTATCGAGCTAGGACACTTCGCGCTCGCTCTTGCTCTCGCGGTGGCCCTGATCCAGGCAAGCGTGCCGCTGATCGGCGCCGCGCGCGGCAACGTCGCGTGGATGAACGTCGCGCGCCAGTCGGCCGTGCTGCAATTCGTCCTTGTCGCTTTTGCTTTCGCCACGCTGATCCATGCTTACGTCACGTCGGACTTTTCCGTCGTCGGCGTTTACGAGAACTCCCACTCCGCCAAGCCGCTCATCTACAAGATCAGCGGCGTGTGGGGGAACCACGAGGGCTCGCTTGTCCTTTGGGTCACGATCCTGTCCGTCTTCGGCGCGCTCGTCGCCGTGCTCGGCCGCAATCTGCCGCCCGCCTTGCGCGCCCGCGCGCTGGCCGTGCAGGGCATGATCAGCATCGGTTTCATCGCCTTCATCCTGTTCACCTCGAACCCGTTCCTGCGCCTGTTTCCGGCGCCGGCGGAAGGAAACGGCCTCAACCCGATCTTGCAGGATCCCGGCCTCGCCGTGCATCCGCCGATGCTCTACTTCGGTTACGTCGGCTTCTCGATGGCCTTCTCTTTTGCGGTGGCTGCCCTGATCGAAGGCCGCGTTGACGCCGCCTGGGCGCGCTGGGTGCGCCCATGGACTCTCGCGGCCTGGACCTCGCTCACCCTCGGCATTGGTCTCGGCAGCTGGTGGGCCTATTACACCCTCGGCTGGGGCGGCTGGTGGATGTGGGATCCGGTCGAGAACGCCTCCTTCATTCCCTGGCTCACCGGCACCGCGCTGCTTCACTCCGCGATCGTGGTCGAGAAGCGCGAAGCCCTGAAGAGCTGGACCATCCTCCTGGCCATCATCACCTTTTCCATGTCCCTGCTGGGCACGTTCCTGGTGCGCTCGGGCGTGTTGACCTCCGTGCACGCCTTCGCTTCCGACCCGACGCGCGGCGTGTTCATCCTGATCCTGCTGGCGGTGGCCATCGGCGGTTCGCTGACTCTTTACGCCGTTCGCGCGCCGCAGATGGAAGGCGGCGGCGTCTTCGCGCCGATCTCGCGTGAAGGCGGCCTGCTCATCAACAACCTCCTGCTCACCACGGCCTGTGCGACCGTGCTGCTCGGCACCTTGTATCCGCTCATCACCGAAACCCTCGCGGGCGGACGCATCTCGGTGGGCTCGCCGTACTTCAACGGCGTGTTCATCCCGCTGATGATCCCGCTGATCCTTCTGATGGGGATTGGTCCGCTTCTCGCGTGGAAGCGAGGCGATCTCGCGGGCGCGCTGTCCCGTCTCAAGGTCGCGGCGGGTCTGTCCGTCGCCGCCATCGCCGTGACCATGGTCATCGCGGGTTTCACCATCACGGACATCGGCGGCGCATTCGGCATCGGCCTGGCCGTGTGGCTGGGCGCCTCCAGCCTTATCGAATGGACCGAGCGCGTGAAGTTCGGCCGCAGCGGCTCCTGGGCGCGTATGACGAACCTGCCGCGCGCCGCGCACGGCATGACCATCGCCCACTTCGGCATGGCGATCCTGATCGCCGGCGTGTCGGGCGCATCGGCCTGGAAGAGCGAAACCATCCAGGTTCAGGCGCCGGGCGAAACCGTGCAGCTCGCGGGCTATGCCCTCACGTTCAAGGGCGTGACGGAAGTGCCGGGGTCCAACTACACCGCCGAACGCGCGACCATCGAGGTCAAGCGCGGCGACAAGCTGGTGGCGAGCTTGCATCCGGAACGCCGCACCTTCGTGCAACCGCCGGAACAGACCACCTTCTCCTCGATCCACACCACCTACGCCGCGGACCTTTTGACGACTCTCGGCGAAGCGCAGGGCGACAACGGCGCCTACGTGACGCGTTTCTATCATGAGCCGCTGGTGCCCTTCCTGTGGTACGGCATCCTGCTCATGGGCTTCGGCGGCCTTGTCTCGTTGACGGATCGCAGACACCGTGTCGGCGCGCCGCGCCGCGCGGCCGTCGCCGCGACCGCCGTTCCGGTGGCCGCGGAATGACCGATACAATCGCTCCCGGCGCCAAGCCGCGCGCCAAGCGCTGGCCTTACCTCATTCCGCTCGCCGCCGTGCTGGCCCTCGGCGGCGTGTTCGCCAAACGCCTGTCGGACATTTCAGGCGGTTATGACCCAAAGGTCATTCCGACCGTGCTGTTGAACACGCCCGCGCCGGAGTTCAACCTGCCGCCGCTGCCGGGCCTCGGCGAGGCGCTGACCAGCGCCGACATCAAAGGCAAGGTGAGCCTCATCAACGTCTGGGGCTCCTGGTGCGTGGCCTGCACGGTCGAACATCCGTTCCTGATGGAAATCGCCAAGAGCGGTGAAATCCCGATCTACGGGATTGCGTGGCGTGACACGCCGGAACGCAGCCTCGCGTGGCTGGAGAAATACGGGAACCCGTTCACCAAGATCGGCCAGGACCCGCACAGCCAGGCCATCATCAATCTCGGCGTGACCGCCGCGCCGGAGTCCTTCCTGATCGATAAGGAAGGCATCATTCGCTACAAGGTGAGCGGGATCATCACCCGCGAAATGTGGCGCGACACCATCCAGCCCCTCATCGCACAGCTCAATAAATGAGAATCTTCGTCCTTCTGTTCGCCCTTTTCTTCGCCGGCGCGGTTCATGCCGTCGAGCCGAGCGAAATGCTGAAAGATCCGGTCCTCGAGGCGCGCGCCCGCGAGGTCAGCAAGCACCTGCGCTGCGTGGTCTGCCAGAACGAGACCATCGATGAGTCCAACGCCGATATCGCCAAGGACATGCGCCTCTTGCTGCGCACGCGCATCCTGGCCGGCGACAGCAACGATCAGGTCATTCAGTTCCTCGTCAGCCGTTACGGCGACTACGTCCTTCTCAAACCCCGTTTCATGGCGAGCACCTATCTCCTGTGGTTCGGACCGTTCATCGTGCTTCTCCTCGGCGCGTTCGTGGTGTACCGGCGTCTCAAGGGCACGCCCGTCGCCGGCCCGGCCCCGCTGAGCCCGGAGGAAAAAGCCGCGCTTGAAGAACTCGCGCCCGGAGAGCGCACGCCATGATTTGGATCGCGCTTGGGATCAGTCTTGTTGTTGTCGCCGTGCTCGCCTGGCCGGTGCTGCGCCGCGGTCAATCCACCGCCACGCGCGCGGATTACGACATCACCGTCTTTCAGGATCAGTTGAAGGAGGTCGATCGCGACCTCGCGCGCGGCGTTCTGACGGCGTCTGAAGCCGACGCGGCGCGCCTTGAGATTCAGCGCCGCATCCTCGCGGTTGGCCGCGCCCCGGCCGAAACGGTGACCACCGGCACCCGTCGCTCGCGCATCATCGGCATCGGCCTCACGGCCGTGGCCGTTCCGCTGATCGCCATCGGCGTCTATCTGAAGGTCGGCACACCCGACCCCGCGCAGGCGCAACGCGCGGCGCTGGAAGCGCGCGGCGCCGATGGAGAGATGTCGACGTCCGACATCGATGCGCTGGTGGACCGCCTCGCGGCCCGCGTCGCCGGCGAGCCCAACAATCCGGAAGGTTATGCCATTCTCGGGCGCACCTACCGTGAGCTCGGCCGCTTCGAAGAGGCCGCGCAGGCCTTCAAACGTCTCACCGAACTCCAGCCCGATGCAGAAGCCTATTCGAGCCTCGGCGAAGCGCTGTCGGCGATGCAGAACGGACGGGTCACCGAGGACGCCCATGCCGCGCTGATGAGCGCGCTCACCCTCGACCGCAACGACTCGCGCGCGCGCTTCTATCTGGGCCTCGAGCAGGCCGGCAACGGCAACCCCAAGAACGCCATCGCCATCTGGCGCGATCTGACGGGCACCGCGCCCGCCGACGCGCCGTGGGTGGACATGGTGCGCCAGCAGATGGCGGCCGTGGCCCAGGACGCCGGCATCGCGCCCATGTCGGTCGAACCGAAACATCCGCTCGATCTTCTGCCCCAGGACGCGAAAGCCACCGCGCAGGCCATGGCCTCCGCCGCGCCGGCCGCGCCCACCGCGCCCACCGCGCCAGGGTCCGATCCCGGCGACAATCCCGAACAGACCAAGATGATCGAAGGCATGGTAGCGGGCCTGGCCGCGCGCCTTGAACAGAACCCCGCCGACTACGACGGCTGGATGATGCTCGGCCGCTCCTACACCGTGCTGCGCCAGCCCGATAAGGCCGGAGACGCCTATAAGAAGGCCATCGCCCTCAAACCCGCCGACGTCGCGCCGCGTCTCCAGTACGCGGGCCTCCTGATGATGGATGTGGATCCGAACGCGCAAGCGCCGCTGCCGGCGGAACTGAACACCACCGTCGCCGAGATCCTGAAATTGCAGCCCGAACATCCCGAAGCGCTCTACCTCGCCGGCCTTGGCCGCGCGAAGACGGGCGATGCGGGGGGCGCGCGCGGCTTCTGGCGGAAGGCGCAGAAGGCGACGCAAGAGGGCTCGGCCCTGCGCAACGAAATCGACCGCCGCCTGCAGTTATTGAAGTGATGCGCCCATGATCGTCCGCCGGCTTCTGATCGCCTCGATCATCCTTCTGGGCACCTTTGCGATGCTCGCGCTCTACTATCCCGGCATGCGCCCGCAGGCGACGCCGTCCGGCGATACCGGCGGCGCGGTGGCCATCGGCGGGCCGTTCACGCTGACCGACGGGAAGGGCAACAGCTTCACCGAAGCCGACCTTCTGGGCGGCTATCACCTGCTCTTTTTCGGCTTCACCCATTGCCCGGACATCTGCCCGCTGACTCTGCAAGTCATGACCGAGGGCATCGAACAGGCCGGCCCCGCCGGCGCGCGGGTGACGCCGGTGTTCATCAGCCTTGACCCCGAGCGCGACACGGTCGAGGCGGTGGGCGCTTATGTGGGCGCGTTCCACCCGCGTTTCGTCGGACTGACCGGGACCCTCGATCAAGTGGCGGCCGCCGCCAAGGCGTTCCGCGTGTTTTATCGAAAGGCGCCGATGAAAGACGCCGAAGGCAAGGAGACGGGCGAGTACACCGTCGAGCACAGCGGGCTCATCTTCCTCATGGATCGCGAAGGCAAATATCTGACCCACTTCTCGACCGGCGTCACGGGCAGGGACATCGCGGACTATATCCGCCGCGAGGTCGCGAAGTGACCGGGCGGGCCGCGTTCTGGCGCACCAAAACGCCGGCGGAGATGACACCGGAAGAATGGGAGAGTTTGTGCGACGGATGCGGACAGTGCTGCCTGCATAAGATCGCGCAGAAAAAAGGCCCCGCGCTCAAGACCAACGTGGCCTGCCGGCTGCTCGACAGCCGGACCTGCCGGTGCAAGAACTATCCGCGCCGCAAAAAGCTGGTGCGCGATTGCGTCGTTCTGACGCCGGCCAATGTCGCCGGTCTCGCCTGGCTGCCGGAGACGTGCGCCTACCGGCTGGTCGCCGCGGGCGAAGATCTGCCCGCGTGGCACCCGCTC